>JAFGSC010000217.1 GCA_016934875.1 Candidatus Atribacteria bacterium | reverse complement strand
CTCCTATTATTTTAGTTTATTTGCGTATAGATTAGCATATCTTTGTTATATCTTATGGGTATAGATAAATATAGTTTGAACCTGCAGTGGTATAGGTTGTCTCACTGTCATATCCCCACTCAGACCCCCAGGTGTCAATTGCTTCAAAGGTATGGTTTCCAATTGGTACATTAGTTAATGTGTAAGTAGCAGATGGTTTACTGAAAAAATATGTCGTACCATCCATCTTCAAATTATATGTTTCGTCTCCTGAAAGTACAATATATACTGTCCCGGTTGTGGGAGTAGATTATGGTTCCAGGTAAACATAATTTGTACCTGTGGAAATATACTGTGTTACACTTTCGTAACCATAACTCGCTCCATCCACATCAATTGCTTCAAAGGTATGGTTTCCAATTGGTACATTGGTTAATGTGTAAGTTCCCGGTTGTTTGTTGGAAAATCGAGTTACTCCATCCATTGTCAGATCATAATAATAATTTCCAGAAACCACCAGCTTTACAGTACCTGTTTCTGTTTCAGATGGTGGAACTACAATATCCAAACAACCAGTTAATCCAATAGATAGTAAAGAAACAATCAGTAGTGTCAGAAAAACTTTTTTTAAAAGTAATTTTTTCATTTATTTAATGCTCCTTTCTTTTTAATTTTTAAAATTTAAACTTCAATTCAGATAGCCAGCGCCTGAATTAGTAGTCCAATTTACTTAAACTTAGACATTACAGAGTTAAAAGTATTTTTGATATTGTCAAATGCTTTTTCAGCACCTGATTTTAGGTCATCCCAGGCACTATCATCATCAACCTTTCTTAGTTCTTCTAATTTTTTTTGTGCTTCTTCTTTTTTACTTCTAAATTCTTCAATCTTTTTATCATATAATGCCCTGGGATCTGATTCTGTCTCCTTGACTATGGCTTTCTCCATCTTTTCAATCTCAGAATCCCACTGCTTGAGCTGAGTGTCCAACTTGTCGATAAAAGCTTTTCTATCCATATGGTACCCTCCTTTCTTTTCTTATTTGAAATAGAAATATTTATAGAATTATAGAGTTCCTTTAAAATACTAAGGGTTTGCTGCACCTGGGTATCTAAAAAATATTCCTTTTTTAATTTAGGGAAATTATAGATCTTTCAGTATATTTCCAATTGCAAGTAATATAAAAGCCACTGCAACAAGCCAGAAACTGTACGGTGCAAGTACGGGTATCGAGATAATCCTTAGATAAAGAAGTATCCCCAAAGCTGCCAGGATAACAGATGCAAACCAAGTAATCGACTTAGGCGCCTGTGTTTTCATATTCCCACCTCTTTTCTTTCTCTTTTACTTATATCTTGTAATTTGAAAAAGGATTAAACTGCTTGTTATCAAGAGCAGACTTCAGAGGCCTGCTCTTGATAATTCAGTTTATTTACATATTACATATCAACTCAATCGGTTTATTTCTAAAATTATGGTGTATATGGTGGAGTTAGATAAACATTGTTCATACCACCAGAGATATATTTTGTTTCACTGTCATATCCCCAGCTTGCCCCCCAGGTGTCAATCGCTTCAAAGGTATGATTTCCAATGGGAACGTTAGTTAAAGTATAGGTTCCCTCGGGTTTATCAGAAAAAACTTCATCGCCGTCCATTTTCAGATCATAGGTATAATCACCAGAAACGATTATATTGACTGTGCCTGTTGTTGGCGGGACTACAATATCTAGACAACTCGTTAATCCGATTGATAGCATTGAAACAATTAAGAGTGACAGAAAAACTTTCTTTAAAAGTAAACTTTTCATATTTTATTCCTTCTTTCTTTTTTAATCTTTTTAAAATTTAAAGTACCTATTACTATCCTCCTCTCTTTTGATGATTTTATGTCTGTCGAAAACCTGAGAGCTGGGATTAAGATCCTAATTCTCTTATTAATTTCCTCCAAGCCTCCGCTGTGACTCTCTTAACCAATAACTGGCTTCGGCATTATTAGGCTGCAGATTCAGCACTTGCTGGTAATGACGGGCAGCCTGATGATAGTCTCCGGTTTCATAGTAGACCCGGGCAGCCCAGTAATTGGATTCGATCGAATCGGGATATTCTTCAATCGAGCTTAGGAAGTAGGTGAGAGCCTGTTGATAATCCCCCTTCTGATAGGAATTAGAGCCCAAACGGTAATAGGCATGGGCTAAATTCTGTTTAACCTGGGGGGAAGCGGAAGCCATATCCGTCTGCTGGATTAGCTCCAGATATTTTTCCCATTGCTGTGCTTCCCGGTAATACCAGCCGGTGTGCTGATACATCAGTGCCAGATAATAATGAGCTTCAATAAAATTTGGATCAATGTCGAGAGCTACTTGGGCATAATCAATGGCTTCAGCCCATAATTTTCTTCCGGGATAATTAGCCCCCTGATAGGTATCCAAGGCCTCTTCCATCTTATTTACTGCCCTTTGCAGGTATTCTACTGCCTGCGGTTGGGTATTACTGGAAATTTGCAGCTGCTGGGCAACACCATTGAGAACAAAAATATGAGAAACAATAAAGAGTAGTAACATCATCATTATATAGTAAGCCTTTTTATTTAATTTCATTTCTAATTTTCTCCTTAATCTATAGATTATTTATATAACTTCTTTTAAACCTGGCACTGATTAATACCACCAGTGCCTTGCCTGTGATCAGGTCTTCTTATTTTCCACTAACAGCAGAACTATACCGCCTGCGAGGGCAATGCCCCCCACAACCGGTGGCAGGGGAAAAGTATTTGTCTTGTCTGCCGTTATTTCCACCGGACCAACGTCAACAACCTTCTCTCTGGTGGTATAGCTTATACCCTGATAGGCAAAGATGGCGATCCCCACGATAATGAGGATGATAGCTATCACTGTGTTTGTTTTCACTTGGTTTATCCTTTCTTCTATCCAGTAGATAGATTAATCTTATTGGCTAATCTGTCTGATCATTTGCACCAGATTTAAAACAACTTCGTTGTCCACTTGTTTGTTGTTTATAATTTCTTCACTTGTAATGCTTTCTCCATAAAAATTCCTGTTTGCTCTGGTGTCGGCACGAACTATTGAGCCTGACAGAGTAAAGCCGGCATAGATGCCCTTACTGTAAGAGTAACTGTAGATGGAATCATTTAAATCAACATCAGCTTGTATGGAGTCCCCCAACGGTCCCGGAGCAATACTGATATCCGCTCCGATTTCAAAATCAGTTCTCTTAAAAACATCCAGGCCTTTCTCATCCATCAACAGTAATACTAAGGATACTTCCTGAATACCAGCCTGCAGGCCAACCGAGCCGGTTTTCAGCTCGATAAATGCCGGACCATACCACTCCTGAGTAGTTCTATCTTTACGCAGAACGACTCCGTCACCAAACATGATACCGATACCCCATCCAATATTTACCAATTTAGGGTAGATGACAATTCCTTCTGCCCTTGCCAATAGCTGGCTGAATGCTCCCGCCTGGTCTTTGCGGGAAGCCATTTCCTCCAATACCACCATGCTTCTTTCGATCTTAGTTTCCTCATTGGTTAACTCGGCATAAGCAAAACCGGTAACTGACAGGGTAAAAAGCATCACAAGTACAAAAGCCAAAATTTCTTTTTTCATTTTAATACTTCCTTATTACCTTTTTCAGATTTTGAAACTTTTTAAGATATAAGATAAAGGTCCAACCCATTTTCCCGTATTTTTAGAAAATGGGATTAATTTTTTATTAGTCCTCACCCGATATTACATTTTTTTATATTTTATGATTTCTTTCCAGCTCAATAAAAAAACAACTCTTCTTTCCTTTTCTCTGCTATCACGCCAAATATTTTATGAATAACTCATTCCTTCTCACAGGTAATTAATATAACTTTTTTCAAATTTGGCATCGATTATTATCATCGGTGCTTTGCCAGTAATCAGGTCTTCTTGTTTCCTCCCAAATACTAACAGTAGCGCTATGCCGCCTACCAGGGCAATACCTCCCATAATCGATGACAAGGGGATAGTGTTCATCTTCTCATTTGTTATTCCAACATGACCAATATCGGCAACTTTTTCTCTTGAGATATATTGTATGCCTTGATAGGCAAAGATCATGATTCCCACGACAATGAGAATAATGGCTATGATTGTGCTTGTTTTCATTTGGTTTCCTTTCTTTTCTATCCATCAGGATAAATACATTTCCTGTTTACTTTAGGGCTCTATTGTTTAAGAGCCCTAAAGTTTTTACCTTTATCTGCTAATTGTTCTAGTTCTAATACACCATCGTAATTTTATCCATCCTAACATCGATAGGTGTAGCCTCACCGGCATATACCTGGATCTCTTCCACCCAGGTTCTATATCCGTCATTGGTCAGAGTAACCTCATATAATCCCTCTTTCATTTCTTCTAAAGTAATTGTTTGAGAAACTGAAGAGGTTGTTGCTACATAAGTTCCATTGACAAATAT
>JAFGSC010000024.1 GCA_016934875.1 Candidatus Atribacteria bacterium | reverse complement strand
TTTCTAACGAACCGCCGTATACCGAACGGTACGTACGGTGGTGTGAGGGGACGGTAGATAAATTAATTATCTACCTCCTACTCGATTCTAAAAAGAAGGATTTTTGAAAATTACGTAGTATTAATAAATCAGACAGAGTTTAGTAAATAAATTTTTTTATAGAATTCATAATCGTAAAATTTCTTACACCGATTTGATTAATTCTCTATAGAAATTAATTGTACATTTCCTTTAATTAAATAGAAATCGATGATTGTCTTCTATCACCTGTTAATTCCGGAAATCATCCTTTTCGAAGATTTAACAATAAGTTAAGATGCATATTATTTTCATACTATCTATAAATGAAAGGTCTTGGTAATTTTAAAATGGCCAAAAAAGATATAAAACAGACAGTGCAAGAACTTCTTATGCAGGCGGATATTCAAATTAATGGAAAAAGGTCCTGGGATATAAAAGTGATTAATCAGGGTTTATATTCAAGGATTTTAGCAGGTGGAATTCTTGCTATCGGGGAAGCATATATGGATGGCTGGTGGGAATGTACAGCACTGGATCAATTGGTTGATAAAGTGTTTAAAGAAAAGTTGGATACTAAAATTAAAATTTCGAAAGGTCTTTTATGGGATAGCATTAAGGCCAGAATAGTAAACCAGCAAAGAAAATCAAAAGCCTACGTGATTGGAGAGCGTCATTATGATACAGGTAATGAACTTTTTAAATTAATGCTTGACAAAAGAATGAATTATAGCTGTGGCTATTGGAAAAACGCCAAGACCCTGGATGAAGCGCAAGAGGCTAAGCTAGACCTGATTTGTAAAAAACTGAAATTAAAGCCAGGTATGACAGTTTTGGATATTGGTTGTGGATGGGGAAGTCTTGCCAAATTTGCTGCAGAAAAATATCAGGTTAAGGTAGTAGGCATTAGCGTTTCCAAAGAACAAGTAAAACTGGCAAGAGAACTATGCAAAGGTCTTGATATTGAAATAAGATTACAGGATTACAGGGACCTGAAGGAAAAGTTTGATGGTATTGTTTCTGTAGGTATGTTCGAGCATGTAGGCTATAAAAACTATCAACAATTTTTTAAAGTAGTTGACCAATGCCTGAAAGACGAGGGTCTGTTTTTATTGCATACTATTGGAAGTAACCAATCGGTTAAGTTTGTTAGTCCCTGGATGAATAAATATATCTTTCCCAATGGAATGCTCCCTTCGGCAACTCAAATTACCAAAGCATACGAAGGCATATTTAAACTGGAAGATTGGCACAATTTCGGAACCCATTATGATAAAACCTTAATGGCATGGCATAAAAACTTTAATCAAAACTGGGATAAAATCAAAATATATTATGATCAAAGGTTCCGTAGAATGTGGAATTATTACCTTTTAACCTGTGCAGGAGCCTTCAGGGCACACCGAAACCAATTATGGCAGATAGTATTTTCTAAATTAGCATCGCAAATAGACTATGAAAGTATACGTTAAGTTTCTCTTAATTTTCATAAGTCATTATAAAGTATTTAGAAAAATTATCCCTTATTATACTTTAAAAAGAGTTTTTTAAAATATTAAGAAGAGCTTTTTGTTCTTGGGGAGATTTATTAACATACGGTCGTAGCATCCGTTCGGTTATAATCTTTGATTTAAGTGGATCACCAAGCTTTTCTAATTCTTGAATGATTAAGGAATCGAGTTTTAATAGATTTAAAATCTGTGTAACCCTTGCCCTTGAGATACCTTTTATTCTGGCCAGCTCTGCCTGGTTCTTTACTTCACCTGAATCAAGCATTTTCTTATATTCTCTGGCTAAATAGATAGGATTTCGGTATACTCGTATTGTTTTATTAGCCTTTGTTGCTTTTTGAGGAAAATAAAATGTAGATGTAAAAGTTCTATCTATGGAACAATTCGGGGAGCTTGTCAATTTCCAGCCCTTTGGCATTTGCTGGAGGACTTTTTTGTTTTTATAAATATTTTTATATAAAAAGAAGGATTTTTGAATAGACTTGTAGTATAAAAGAAATAGTGTGTTAAAAAAAATTAAATAAGTCTATTTTTCGTATAAGCAGAATATCTATAATAGTATTATACTAAAATAAAAAGCTATATTATCTAAGATTTACCATAAGAGAAACACTCTTTTTTATTCCAAGAGACCCACCCAGTGATATCCTCTAACCAAACTAACCATCCATCTATCAATTTTCTATCATTAAGTAACCAAAAATTAAATATTATATTCTATATGAAGGTAACAGGAGAAACCTTTTCTTTCTATCATAAAAGAAAAGGAGCCGAAGAGGTAAGATACCAAAAGTATCAAAACTTTCAGGCAAAAGGACTGTTGCCGGACAGAACTCTGGAGAGCTTTATACAAAGAAGTGGTTCAAAAAAAGAAAAGAAATTTTTCTCTAAGTAATATGATATAGGAGGTCTATTTAGATGAAAAGAATAATCAAGATTCATAAGCATCATTTTAAATTCTTCCCAATTGTTTTTCTATTTCTATTCTTATTCGGCTGCGATGGAATCGCCCCCACTCTACCAGTTATTAATTCCTTTACAGCGAATCCACCAAACATCGATTCCGGGGACAGCTCTGTCTTAAGCTGGAATGTGACCAATGCCACCAACATTACCATTATCCCGGGTAATATGACATTTACTTCTCCATCCGGATCCGTTGCTTTATTTCCAACCATGAGTACCAATTATACCCTTACGGCAACCAATGCTGAAGGAAGTGTTTCCTCCTCATTTGCCATTAATGTGAATTCAGCTCCCATCACAGAAGAGACTATTACTATCCAACCGGGACCAGAAGGAAAGGACAATTATATTGGTCAGCTTGGTGCTAATGGAGATAGTGATTATTTAAAATTTGGAAGCTTATCTACCCATGGATTCAGAACTTACCTTCAATTTGATTTAAGTATACTACCAGCGGATGCTATCATTGTTTCAGCTGATTTAAGGTTATATCGATGTAGTAATTTCGGTGTACAAGGATTTATTATTGTTACCGAATTACACCGGCTTACTGAAAGCTGGGATGAACATACGATTAATCCCTTGAATCAACCTGATTATTTATCATCACCAGAAAGCACAACCTCAGTCACTATTGGTGCTACAGGTTGGCTGTCTTGGGATATCACTGATCTGTTGCAGGGATGGATGGATGGTAGTGTAGTCAATTATGGGGTGATCATAAAAGCTATGAATGAGGGTATTGGTAGTAATTATGTTATTTGCTATTCCTCCGATTACACCACTGATTCTAGCCTTCGTCCCAAACTGTTGATTACCTACTATTCACCTTAATATATTGGATATCTATAAGGAAATAAACCACTCAAAAAGGGACAGAGCGAGTCATAAATAACTTAATCTTTCTTTAAAAGTTCTGAAGCTGTTCACTAGGGGGAGCCAGCCAATTCCATAGGCAGAACTTCTTTATCGGAGATTCTGCCTATTTTTTTCAAGAAATAAGCTTATTCTCTAAGATAAAGTTTTAAGCCTATTGGTTCCTGATATTCAAAAAACCATCCAATCATTGTAAACCCATCACAAGAGTTGTATAATGAAAAAAATTGCCTTCATAAAACTTCTCTCATATCTAACTCTAAAACCAACAGAGAATATTTTCCTAAGGAGGTGATAACCCTATTGCAATTAATTCCGAATCTGAAGAAAAGGAGGTCAATTCAGATGAAAGGAATTCTAAAAGATAATAGGAAATATTTTATATTGTTCTTTGTTATTACCTGTTTAACATTATTATCCGCCTGTGATGGAATCACCCCTATCAGTCCTATCATCAATTCCTTCTCAGCCAATGTCTATATTCTTGATGAAGGTGATAGCGCTATCTTAAGCTGGGCAGTGGTCGATGCCACTACCGTCAGCATCGACCAGGGTATCGGAAGTGTTGCCTTATCCGGTTCCACTTCTGTATCTCCGACTTCTACCGCCACCTACACCCTGACTGCTACTAACAGTGCCGGAAGCAGCACAGCTACATTCATCATTACCGTCAATATGGCTATCGTAGAGCAGACCATCACCATACAACCGGGACCAGCAGAAGGAAAAGATAGTATGGTTTTGAGCGAATATCCGGACAACAATTATGGGAATTCAAGTGGTTTACAAATTGGAAATTTAGAGGGTTATTTGATATATAGAACTTATCTTCAATTTGATATAAGTACACTACCAGCCGGTGCAGTCATTGTAAATGTAGATTTGAAGATATACCAATGGAATACTGTTGGATCTTTAGATACTTTCATGGTCAGCCTGCACCAAGTAACCCAAAGCTGGCAGGAAAACGCGATTACCTGGAACAATCAGCCCAATTATCTTCCGGTACCGGAAATAGTTTCCGTTACTGCCTATACTGCCTATACGGGTGCCTGGTTATCTTGGGATATTAGCACCTTAGTGCAGAAATGGCTGGATGAAAGTATTACTAATTATGGTGTGGTAATGAAAGATACTGATGAAGGTTTGGTAGATACTTTTATTCCATGTTGGTCTTCAGAGTATACAACTGACCCCACTCTTCGTCCCAAACTGGAGATTACCTATTACGTTCCTTAGGTCAATTGGCTGATATGGGGAAATAAATATCTATGAAGGGGAAGTCTTTTGTCATTGGTTCTAAACATATCCAACAGCAGGCTAGATTTATATATGGGCGGAATATCTTTCTTTGTAATTCTACCCATATATTTGTTTTAGTATTCTCATCATATTATGGAGTTTAAAATCCCTTTAAACATTTATGTCATAACTTAATTAATAGATATTCTGCAATTCCCCAATAATTTTCATCTGGGGAGTCAGACCATTTCAGCCCTTTGGCCTTTGCTGAAGGGCTTTTTTATTTTTTGGAATCATTTTATAGAAAAAGAAGGATTTTTGAATAAGCTTATAGTATATAATAAACATTGAACTTAAAAAATGAATAAAGCTTTTTGCATTAAGCAGAATATCTATAACAACATTATACTAAAATAAGTATCTATATGATCTAAGATCAATCTTAAGAGGCACACTAAGTAACGCATTCTAACTATACCAACCATCAATATTATATTATTACTTAACCTAAAACTAAATATCTTTTTCTGGATGAAGGTAACATGAGAGACCTTTTTTATTTGGAAAAGGAGCTGAAGAGGCAAGATATTATTGGTAAAATACAATAAAGGAGAAGTTGATTTTCAGAAGTAGATATATCGAGTGTGAAGCCTGTAGTCTTATGGAAAATACCTTTCAAAACAGTTTAGGCAAGGGGTTTTAAATTTCACAAAAAGTAAAAAAACGTTTATTAAGGGTTATAAGTATGAAATGTAAATTCTTTTTACTATTTTTACTTGGTTTAATTTTATGTTCTATGTTTTGCTTCTCTTCAATTCAATCTTCTGTGATTAATTAATGATTTCAGTATATAAATAAATAAAAAAAGAGGATATTACGTATGAGATCTACAAAATTTCTATTATTTTTATTATTTGTGATAATGTTAATCTTTCTAATAGGCTGTATGACAACTCCCAATATATTGAACAATGAAGAGTTGCCTACTAATCCAACCAGTATTTCTTATCGTGCTTTATTAGTAGGAGTAGGAGAATATCAAACTTATAATATAGCGGATTTATCTAGTCCACCATATGATGTAGAGAGAGTGGAAAAAATTTTAGAATTATGTCATTTTGGACCAGAGAATATTACTTTTTCTTCAATAGAAACCTTAATTAACGGACAAGCCAATAAATCTAATATTCTACAATCTATAACATCCACTTTTTACCAAGCTGACAATAATGATATTTCTTACTTTTATTTTACTGGTCATGGTAGTTATACCAATAATTGCTCTTATCTTTGTCCTTATGATGTTTCTGGTAATACAAGTTCAGCAATCAGTGTTTCAGAATTAGAAAATGCTTTGAGCGCTATACCAGGAACAAAAGTAGTTATCCTAGATAGTTGCTTTTCTGGAGGTTTTATTGGCAAGAATGTTTCATTAAAGAAAGAAAGCCAAAAAGATTTTAATCAAAACATCATTCAAGTGTTTTTCGAAAAACAATTTGGACGTAATATAACTGGTTCCCAGTATCAAGTTATTACAGCTAGTAAATCTAGTCAAACTGCTTTTGGGGTTGAGACTCAACCAGGGTATAACCCTTTTTCCCTTATGACGTTATTGTTTTGTGAAAGCTGTGGTTATGATTATCTTATTGATAGTTATAAAAATTTATTACCAGCTGATATAAATAATGATGAAATAGTAAGTTTACAAGAAGCTTATGATTATATTCAAAAAGAAATGGATGAATTATTGCCTTTATTGGAAGCTCAATTTAATATGGAAGTAAAACAAGATATACAGGCATATCCCCTTGGTTCAACCTTTACATTAATCGAGAGAGATTTTGGATTAGAAGAGGAACCCGAGCTTTCCACAGAAGAAGCAATTAAAAGTATCATTCAATCTTTTTATCAGAGTATAGAAGAAAAAAAATGGAATGATGCTAAAAATTATTGTATTTATAATTCTGATGCATTTTTTGATATATGTGATTTAGAAAATTGCATTGAATCAATTAATAACTCAACAATTGATTTTAAGTTTATTGGTTCTTGGAATATTATTATTGATGAAAATAATACACATACCGAAGTACATTTAATTGATTTCCCTATCGTTGAACCATTTGAGCTTTATGATTGTTTAAATGTGGGGGGTTATGTAGTAATTGAATTAAAACAAGTCAATGGAGAATGGAAAATTGATGTATATAGAGGTGATTATTAATTTACAATAAAACGCTTAATTTTGTAATTATTGTAATTTTATTCGTTTATCAATAACAATTAAAGAGATTTAAATACATGAATTAATACAATACGTTCATTATTCTAATTTGTATCAAAAGCTCTAAGGCGTATCCAATGGAGGTGGAAAACCAGACAATAACATAGCCAGGATTTCTTTATTAAAGCTTTTACCTTTTTTATTATTTTTTATCCTAACAAATACCAATTACTTCTTCTAACTTATAATATACTTTTTCAGTTTCTTCACTCATGCAAAAAGTTCGAAAATCGTTCTGTCTGGGGAGCCTGACAATCTCCAGCCCTTTGGCATTTTGCTGAATGGCTTTTGATTTTTGTATATTATTTCATAA
>JAFGSC010000216.1 GCA_016934875.1 Candidatus Atribacteria bacterium | reverse complement strand
ACACTCGTTGTTGCCCGAACTATAGGAAAAATTTGTATTTTTCTGATTTAATCAGAGCTTACAACGAGTGTGCGCTCATGCTCATGCTCATGCAGGGCGCACACACACGGTCATACGTAATGCGGGGTGTTGCGCCTGTTTTATTTCAACTCATTTAATAAAACTTGCAGTAACTCGCCAAGTTAGCACTTTAAATCCCGCACTGCGCATACCACCGAACGTTGGCAGTAAGCAAAGATACATAGGAAACGATGACTGATAAAAAATACAAGATTGGGATTCTTGCTTTTGGTTCACTGATAAATGATCCTGGAGAAGAAATCAAGGAATTGGAGACAAATAGAATTGATTGCGAAACTCCTTTTAAAATTGAATTTTCAAGGATAAGTTCTTCCCGAGATAAAGCACCAACTTTAGTTCCTGTTAAGGATAATGAAACAGGAAAGAAGACTAATGCCAAAATAATCGTAATTGATGAAAACACCAATTTAGCTGATGCGAAATCCATACTTTGGAGAAGAGAATGTCATAAAAAAGACAAATCTCAAGAATTCACACAACCCCAAAAGCCGACATCTAAAAACGTACTAATAGGCGAACTCGAAAACTTCTGTAATGTAGAAAAAGTAATATACACAACATTTTTGCCACAGGATGATTATAAGGATTTAACTCCCGAAAAATTAGCTGATTTTGCCATTGAATCAATACTTTCTAAAGCAGGAATAGAAGAAAAAGATGGAATTAGGTACTTATTGGATGCTAAGATTTCAGGAATTGAGACTGAATTCAGTGCTGAATATGAGAAAAGTATTCTGTCCAAAACAGATACAAATTCTCTTCAGGAAGCAATTGAAAAATTAGATAGAAAACGAAAAATGTACTCATAGAAATGATTGCCAGCTGCCAACACCCAGTAATAAGCAATTGCCGTGCCGAGGGGCTGCTAAAGTTGGTTCACTTGGCTGTCTGGCGGGCAACAACACAATTACAGGTACCCATATAATCAGCCAGGTGGAATATAAAGAACTTTGCCCTCATTTCACAGTCACAATATTTTTTTCTTACCCGGGCGTGTTACGTTTTCACTCTTTTTGGTATTAAGATGTAGGGATAACAAAAAGGAATAACTTAATAATTGAATGAGCAGTGTTTATGCCCTGCTTTTTTTAAGGTCTTTAACCAGGTATAGGAGGTTAAAAAGAATTAAAACGCTTGAATAATATTAGGAGTGTGATATTTGTTCACGCCGGTTTTTTATTCGACAGAATAAAGTATAAAACCTATAAAAGTGAAATTGTTTATAAATATACCTGTTTTTAAAAAAGTTATACGTATATTTGCTTAAACAAACTGTAAACAAAATAGCCATTAAAATAAGTCGACTTAGTTAAGCCCGCTTGGTTTAATTGGGCCGCAAAAAATCCTCGGTTTTTAACCGGGGTTTTTTATTTTCTAACAATTCCCATAGTATCATTTTTAGATGCCTCGGTCAGTAAAACCGGAAGCAAATTGTCAAATTGCTTTTCCAAGCCATATTTTCTTAAACTCCCTTTGATGAATTCACGTCGATACAGTAAATGAGCAATGACATCAACACTCTGAATGAAATATGAGTGACCTGATGAGCGTTGAAATAAGTCTTCTAAAATATTGTCGGTTGGTGAATTATAAGGATTGGAGCTATAGTGTGAACTTATGGGATTATACACCCTCATTTTTCTCATCAACTCCATTATTTTTAAACTATCTGTATCATCCGAAATAATTAGACCCTTGTCCTTTGCTTCCTTTTTTAAATAGTTGTCAAACCGTTGAATTAGCCTTTTCCATGCGGTTAAAAGTATATCTGAAGTATCCTGAAAATCAGATTTTTTTAAACAAATATTAATAATTTTTGAGGTATCAAAAATTACTGGGATTTGTAACGAGTAATCTTTCAAAATATTTATCCTATCAGTCTTCCTAATTTGGCAGTATTCCTTTAATTTATTTACACGGATTAACTCTGCAGCATGAATTTCTGTTCGTTGATTTAGGCCGTATTTTTCTTTCAATGATTTACGGAAAGCTTTAAGTCGGGAAAGTGTTGTCAACCAGTTTTCTTGATTAATAACAATACCTGAGAGTATATAATAATTAGATGCAAACGGGTGTTTACCTGGGTCGCCACTTTCATCAACATATAAGAAATACATAATGCGAGCATTGAAAGAAGGCAAAATAATAAATAGCTAAATAAATTGCAATAATAAACCTAAATAAATATGATAACATAGAGGTAATTCCCGCTATGTGGTAGCTTGAAAGTAACACCATATTATCAACTAAGGTCGAAGATACCCCTTCCTTGGTAAAACAGGCCAATAACCTAATATACATATATGAACGATTGCGTTCTTAAATATATCAATATAGTCAGTTTTTGAAATTACCGGGAAACTATCGGGAAATATAATCATAACAAAAACCCTATATCGCTAATTATTAGCTGATTTAGGGTTTATATTAGAGGTCTCTGGCGTATTATTTATCATAAGAAGAACTGTATCGTTGATACTTGGAGTGTTTTTAGAATCTTAAAAAGTTCAAAATAATCTATTAGGCACCAAATTAGGCACCTATCAAAGAAAAACACCGTCAATCATTTGATTTTCGGGGTTTTACGCTTCTTAACTGCGGTGTCGATGGGATTTCAAGCTCAAGCAAAACAAAACATGCCATCCTCCAAAAAAGATGAAATTCAAATGTCAGGTGACCCCATATCTGACCCCTATTAAAAAATAAATCCTGCTAACGCTTTGTTTAGCAGGATTTTATTTATGAATTCAGTAGTCCGTAGGGGAATCGAACCCCTGTTACCAGGATGAAAACCTGACGTCCTAACCCCTAGACGAACGGACCAGAATCCCTT
>JAFGSC010000215.1 GCA_016934875.1 Candidatus Atribacteria bacterium | reverse complement strand
GGCCATAATAATTGTTTTTTCCACAGTGTATTTTCATGCCTGGAAAATTTCCCGTACCAATCCTGTTAAGGCATTGAAGTATGAGTAATCCAAATTGATATGTAACGAAAATAAGAATTTGCAAGTTTATTTAAAAAATCTGTTGCTACTAACCGGTCATACGTAACTGCCGTGCCTTTCGGTTGCTAATGGCGGTTTACATGGCTGCCTAGCAGATAACACGACAAATTAGCGCCCTGAAACATCAAAGGTGGTGATATCTTATCCGTATGTAAACGTTAGGTTTACAATGAGCAGATCAGGCTGGGAAATGGGTTACCTATCTTTAAGGCTGAAAATCCATTGAAATATTATTTTACCCTGATTGGTTATATTTTTAATTTTCAATGGTTAATATGGTTTTTACCATACGCTGCCAGCGCTTTGCTTAGCAGTATTTTTTTAAACACGAAGTGCACGAAGAGAAAACTTCACTAAGACCACTAAGTTTAAGAACACCAAGAGTCCCGCCAATGGCGGGACTTTCCTTCGTGTGCTTGGTTCTTGGTGTTCTTAGTGTCGATTTCGCTTTGTGTACTTTGTGTTTAAAAACGCCGGGTACGTGTGCCCGGCAGATTATCAATTTAATAGAATCCAAACCTATATTGATATAACTGTTAGTTTTATTACATTTTGAAAATTTCTTAGCTTGACGGTAATGCGCTTAGCGAGAGGATAGCCTCTCACAATTTGTCGCGATCTTTTTCGGGACCACCCAGCGTAAGAGCCACGTATACGGCCCTGCCGGTCCGGTCAGGCGGGGGTTCATTGAACAGAAAAATCAAAATTGAAACAGTACAATAATGGAATTTTACTTACCTTAGGTTACTATACTAAATTGTGGTGCTTCATATTGGAGGACACTTGGCACATAAATATTTTAAGTTTAAAAAACAGAAAATACTTTAGCAATGAGATTCAAAAAACTATTGTATCTGTACATAATTATTGCGAATATTTTTTTTAGTAATAATTGTTTTTGCCAAATTAAAGACCCTATTCTTCCTCGCCATAATGTCACTTTGAATGAAGCACATATTGGAAGTGCAGAGATAGATACTATGCTACTTAATAGCTATGAGGTTTCACCTTCGAATATTCTGAGATTTTATCTTGACTCCAGAGGTGTTTTTGAAAAGAGCAATGCTGATTTTACGAGTAAACAAATTGTGGAAACTGCATTGAATAATGATACTAAATTAATGGGTGGTCCCATGTTGGGTGATGTAAAGGCGAATGGAATAAGCATTTGGTTTAGGCCATCAAATGAATTGCCCATTCATATAAAAGTAATTGCTTTGAATAGTGACAAGGAGAGTGTTTACACATTAAAACCATCTGCTGCAGGTAAGGAAGAGCGATTAATAATAAATGATTTGTCTCCTTCTATGAAGTATAAATATGTTGTTACATCACATGATATCATTATAGCGGCGGGTGTTTTTCAAACTACACCAAGAATTGATGAAAAGAAGCAGGTGAGGGTAACTTTCGGTTCCTGTTTTCATAAAATAGGGCTTCATAATCCAAACCTAATAAACTCAATACTCAAAAGAGAACCACATGCAATGATGCTTTTAGGTGATATTGCTGTTGATGACAGAGAAAATAATTTCAGTATGCATAGGTCTGATTATTTACTCAGGGATGTTTCTCCTGCATGGAAAAAACTTGCTGCGAATGTTCCTCTTTATACAAGCTGGGATGACCACGATTATCTGAATAATGACCTAAGTGGCGTTCCTGAGATATTTACAAAAGAAGACATAGAAGAACTTCGCACTTTATGGCGTCAAAACTGGAACAATCCCCCAAATGATGCAGAAGGTATTTACTTCAATACCCGAATTGGACAAGTAGAGCTAATAATGCTTGACACAAGGTCATGTCGTGAAATTGAAAAAAGGGGAGAGTATGGTTCATACCTGGGAACAGAACAAATGGAATGGTTGAAAAGTGTATTAAAAAAGTCCACTGCTACTTTTAAGGTTATTTCAAGCGGAACCATGTGGAGCGATTATATTTCGAATGGGAAAGACTCATGGGGAACATGGGATATACAGGCAAGAGAGGAGATATTTCAGCTAATTGAAAAAGAATACATTTCAGGAGTTCTATTGGTTAGCGGTGACCGCCATGGGGCAAGAGGCTTTACAATACCCAGAGAATCAGGATTTAAGTTTTACGAATTTGAACCTGCTTCGTTGGGAGGAGTTCCTGGTCCCCCTTCAATGGCTAATGACACGACAAATCAATTATTTGGTTATCATGGTAAAGGATTAATAGCATTTGGTGAATTCACATTTAATATGGGAGTAAGCAAACCACAAGTTACGTTCAGATTAATCGATGAATTCGGGATTATCATGGAAGAGCATGTATTGTCATATAAAATGTTGACACCAAATACAACTGGACACTTGGCTGTATTTCAATGAAAAATAAAGATATTTACGATTTGATATTTCTATGCGTTCGGGTTTTTCAGGTGAAGGAAAATTATAGCCGCCAGGATGGTTTAGCATTGTTTCGGGAAAAAGATTTATATGGCAGCTGGGACTGAAAGACGAACTAATTAATAAGTTATGTCACTCAATGAAGAAAGAACCCAAAACATCCTGAAGGTATACGGATACCTACTCGAAAACAAGCTGATTGAGGACAAGGCTGATTTCTGCCGGCAGGTCGGCCTTACTACCACTCAATTCGGTAGAATCCAAGCCGGTGAAGAATACTTGCCACTGGACCCTGAGCGCAAAGTTGTCGGGGTATTCCATGCTAATGTGAATTTCATTTACCACGGTCGGGGAAAGATGTTCTGGACCAATGATCCGATCAAACAAATTGGCGTGGTGGATAAGGCTGTGAAAAAAGACAAGAAGAAATTGCTGGGGAAGTCCCGTTCGCCAAAGAATGCACACGGAGATATTAATCTAATTATGAATTAATACACACGGTTTCTTAATTGTTCAGTTTTTAGTAAAAGTTCTATCTTGGTTTGCCGCATTGTTTGTTTCTAACTTTGTAATTATAATAATTTTATATTAGTTCAAATGAAAAATAAGGCCTATATCGACTATGATTTTAATAATGGATTCTTCATTGCTGAAGATGATATTCTAAAAATTGATGAGATTATCCGTTCTCGATTTGCTAAGTTTAAGAATGTCGTTCACAAATATCAAGTTAAGTGAGATGATGCAAATATGTATATAGTAGATTCGTTAGATGTTATTTTGAAAGAAGAAAATTGTAGAGATCAAAAGATAAATGAAATAGCATTCATCACTGAAATAAAAGGTGATTCAGATGAAAGAAATAAACCAGACTACCAATTTGATCTTAGATTTTGTAAAAAAAACGGAACCAATCTTAAAATCGCCGGTTTGGACCGAGATTTTGTTTTTCTACTAAAATCAGATTTGAAGAACTATCTGGATAATAATGTGATTAAAAAAGTCTTTTTTAACAAAACCGATGATTTTAAAGCCTCTCTGACCTTTCTTATAATTCTTACGGCTATTGTTTTTTCTTGGATAACAATTTCTTATTCTAAATCAAATTTGACCGATATCCTATCCACAGAAGATATAAATGCGAAATTGAATTTTCTCATCCAAAAATCGTCGTTTAATTGGAAATCAATTGAGGGGAAACTAATTGTCCTTTTATTCGGCTTTTTGGTATTAACCATTCCTGCAATGGTATTTAATCCAATTTCAAGTATGCAAAAATTCCTTTTCCCCACCAATATATTTTATTATGAATATCCGCTAATGTACCTAATTTTTCTTAACTTTGAAAAAAAACGAGATGAACTTTGTAAGGTTTGTTAAGAAATTT
>JAFGSC010000214.1 GCA_016934875.1 Candidatus Atribacteria bacterium | reverse complement strand
CCGTTAGGCAACATAATGAGACCGAATGACAAATGAAACTACTTAAGATTATATTGATATTAATTGTAATAGGACTGGGAGCTGGATTTCTTTATCTCCGATATATTGGAATTATTAACGGAAACAGATATGAGGTTAATGTTAAAAAACCACTTGACAAAGGAGACTTTAAAATCTATCAAGGATTCTTCACAATTAACAGAGATAACGATTTTGAATTATTTGAGAATAAAAGTAAAACACTGATTTATAACGGGAGAAAACAGAAAAAGATAATTACAGACCATGGAGAGAATGATTTTCTTGTTACTTACAAAGACAGCTTATATTATCAATTCCGATACTTCAAGACAAACTGTAGAATGATTGATAGGCTGAACTTTAGCTTTTATCAGCAGAACGACACATTGTTTATTGACATGAAGATTAATGGAACTAACAGGATGGAATTTATAAAGAATTTTAATGAAGTTCATAAGTCTTTAAAATTAAGGACTAATATTCCAATTGATAGTGCTGGTAATATATACAATGGATTAGAGTTGATTAAGAAATGACAAAACAGCCTGACAAGAAAAAATGGAATCTGGTTATCGGATTGATAATTGTAGCTATAAACCTATATTGGATTTGGGATAATTTATACCTAATGTATCAATATAGATATACTGGAGTCCTTTGGCTATTTATGTATCCAGATTGGGTTTTGGGTTTAAATGCAATTTTGGGACTAATAGGAATTTATTTTGGGATTAAATTGATTAGACAAAGACTGAAAATCAAATATGCAATAGTAATAAATGGTTTATTATTTATATTTGGCGCATTGATAAAATGGGGTATTGCAATGTGAATTAAATAATTACGTTGCCTAACATGCGGTCATACGCAATTGCCGGGCCGAGGGGTTGCTAATGTCAGTTCACTTGGCTAACTTGCGGGTAGCACGAAACGAAAGCGCCCAGAAACGGCAACTGCGCATACCGCCAACCGTTTGCCAACCATATTAAAAAGACACTGCAAACTATGAAACTGATTGAAAAAATAGCTTACATTACATTTTGGATTAATATCTTCTTTGTGATTTTCGTTTTTATCGGAATGCCGATTTTATTTATTAATGTTCCTGATTTTTTTCATACATGGACTGCTAACAAAGGTAAGAATCCATTAAACCTGACATTTTCAATTCTAAATTTAGCTGTTGTTTTTCATTGGGGATACTGTATCTGGTTTTTGTTTAAATATGACAGATATTCAAAATCAATTATCCCATTATTTTTTCTAAATGCACTTTATGCTCCGATTTATTATTATCTAGTAAAAATTAAAAAGAGACCATTGAGAAATATGATTAATAGACCTCAGGAAATTGAAAAAGAGGTCAAAAGTATTAGTGAGGAAGAATTTGTTGATTTGAATAGAAATAATGTTTTTGGTGTAATTTATTTGTGGGCATCAAAAGAAAACCAACTTGACTATCAAAAAAATGTACCAATAGCACAAGTCTCAGCCGAACTATTTTGTCAGTGGGAGGACTTCTATTTTCCTGATTCGGATGATTTTAAACAGTCCTTCAGTAAAGAGGAATTAGAATTATTATCTGAATTTGATACGGCATTGAATAACATAATTGACAAGACTCCACAAAATCTTCCTGTGATTGAAGAATTCATTAAGACAGAAGAGTGGAAGAAAATGAATGATAAAGCGATTGAAATAAAGAAAAAAATAAATACGGTTGGCAACACACAATATAACCAATAAGGGTTTCAGTGGTATGCGAAGGTTTGTAGCCCGCTTCAAAGTTTCGTGTATCTTGACAGGAAATCGCCCGCAATCCCTTACTGGCCATATTGTCAAACGTTTGTAGCACATTGGCGGAGTGCCATATAATAAGCCGATAAAAATAAATATCCCAAATTGGGAAATACGAATTGATTTTAGTATATTTGCAAAATGAGAATTATTGCATTTAGAACTATAAGAGAGTTCTTTGAAAGGCCAGAATACTCTGATTCCGAAGTCTCATTGAGAGCATGGTATCATGATGCTAAGACAGCCGAATGGAAAAATTCAAATGAACTTAAAAGACAATATAAAAACGCAAGTATTGTTGGAGAAGGAAGGGTAGTTTTTAATATTAAAGGCAATGATTACAGATTAGTAGTTGCAATTGATTATGAATTCCAAGTAATTTTCATAAGGTTTATTGGGACACATAAACAATATGATAAAATTGATGCAAAAACGATTTGATTATGGATATACGACCAATTAAAACAGGACAAGATTATGATTCTGCAATCAAAAGGGTTGAAGAATTGTGGGGAGCAAAAAAAGACACTCCAGAAGGTGACGAACTTGATTTATTGGTAACCTTGGTTGAGTCATACGAGATGAAACATTATCCTATTGCACCGCCTGACCCAGTTGATGCGATTAAATTTCGTATGGAACAGATGGGGATGACCAAAGCTGATATGGTAAAATATCTTGGCAGTCAGAGTAGGGTAAGCGAGATTCTAAATAGAAAAAGAAGTTTGACATTGGGGATGATAAAGTCGCTTTACAAAGGATTAAAAATACCAGCAGAGATTTTATTAGCCTGATTGGCCTTGATATCAACGTGCTACAACACGCGGTAATAAAACATTGGGGGCGATTTGCTTATTTGGGCATTATACCCCGCATCTGCTTTGGTGTCGGTGGATACAAACGAAGCCCGCACTCCCCAACGTTTCATACCGCCACCGTTTGGGCACCATTAAAAAGAACACTATGAATAGACACATTTCTTTTTTTATTGCAATCACTTTGATTTCATG
>JAFGSC010000213.1 GCA_016934875.1 Candidatus Atribacteria bacterium | reverse complement strand
TTTTTTTAGGAAGAATAGGAAGCAAAATAATTCGGAATTTGCTGCATTTATTAATAAAATATATTATAATTTAATTAAAGATATCAAAAACAATTTTGCCATAGATGTAGAGAAAAACTAATGGTGTTCATATCTAAGTTTCGGCAAAGAAAATACATTCCAAAGGCTTAAAGCATGATATTTTTAATGTTGTAAGTCTTCAACCCTGAAAAGTGATAATATTCAAAGTACGATACATCAAGAGTGAGAGTCCATTTTATTGATATTCAGTATTATTACATGAATGTTGGAGCAAATAAAAAGATTTTCCTTGAAGATTTTATCGGTTGTTAGCTCCAATAAAAAAGGAGGTGAGTAAAGTCAGTTAATCAGTTAATCAGTTTGATAAAATATAAAAACAAGAATGAGAAGGCAGCAAGTGTTGAAAAGAGTGAATGAAAAACGATTGTAAAAAAATATTTTGAAAGGAAAAGAAAATGAAAAAGATCATTTTAGGTATATTGGTTGTAGCGTTATCCCTGTTTACTTTTTCATCGTTTACCTTGGCAGATGATACCGATTTTGAAATTGTTATGGTAGTTAAACTGGAGGGAGTTGCTTGGTTTGACAATATGAGGTTAGGTATTGAGGAATTTGCTAAAGAAACAGGAGTAAACGCTTATCAAGTTGGCGCAGATACTGCTGACCCTGCTTCTCAGGTTGCCTTAATTGAGGATTTAATCGCTAAAGGCGTAGATGCAATCCTGGTTGTTCCTAACGACCCAGTAGCATTGGAACCGGTTTTTAAAAAAGCGAATGATGCTGGAATTCTTACCCTCACGCATGAAGCTTCAAATCAGAAACAAGTGAGCTTTGATATTGAGGCTTTTGACAATAATGCCTATGGAAGACATATGATGGATGTCATGGCAGAAGATATGAATTATGAGGGTGAATATGCCACCTTTGTAGGTCATCTTACTTCTACAACGCACAATGAATGGGTTGATGGTGCAGTGGCACAGCAGAAAGATAAATATCCTAATATGAAAATGGTAGCTGAAAGGGTAGAAGATCGTGAAAATCAACAAATTGACTATGAAAAGGCTCTTGAACTCCTAAAAACCTATCCAAATTTAAAGGGTATCATGGGAACTGCTATGTGTGGTGTTCCAGGATTTTCTTTAGCAATTGAAGAAAAAGGCCTTGTTGGTAAAGTAGGTGCCTATGGAACCTGCTTGCCTTCCGTTGCCTATGATTACTTAAAGAATGGTTCTGCAAAGTCTATTCATTTTTGGATTCCAGCAGATGCAGGCTATGTTACCGCTAAAGTAGCCTGGGAACTTCTCAAAGGTAATGAGATTAAAGAAGGAATGGATTTAGGTAAACCTGGTTATGAAAATATTACTATTAAAGTAAATGAACATGGTTTCCCTGTTATTTATGGTAATGCTTGGAAAGATGTTACCGTTGAGAATATTGACGAATACGATTTATAGAAACATCTCTTAAAGAGAAAAGGCTGGTTGTAGATTTTGCATAGTTTTTCAGCCAGCCTTTAAATCCCAAATTTATCTTATTTTTAAATCATATAGTTTATAATAGTTTTTATTTATTTTTAAAAAAATTAATAAAAAAATCTTTTAAGGAAAAAAGAAAAAATAATGTGGTGAGGTTAGGATGCCTGAAAATTCAGAAAAGTTTTTAGAAGTTAAAAATGTAAGTAAATCATATGTTGGTGTACAGGCATTGGATAAAGTAAGCCTATCTATTCATAAAGGAGAAATTGATTGTCTGGTTGGAGAAAATGGTTCGGGAAAGTCTACTTTGATAAAAATAATTGCTGGAGTAGTCCAACCAGATGAAGGCGAGATTATTATCAACGGAAAAAGCTTTAAAAAGTTACATGCTATTGATTCTATAAGAGAAGGAATTCAAGTAATTTACCAGGATTTATCTTTATTTCCTAATATGACTATTGCTGAGAATATTTCTTTAAACCAGATGGTAGAAAGAAAAAGAAAAATTATTAGTTGGCATGAAATTAACGATATTGCAGAAAAAGAAATATCCAGGATTAATAAAGAACTAAATTTAGAAGAAAAAGTGGAGAATATTTCTATTGCCAACAAACAGCTTGTAGCCATCTGCAGAGCATTAACACAAGATGCTAAACTAATTATTATGGATGAGCCTACTACAGCTATTGCAAAAAAAGAAATAGATTTTTTGTTTTCGGTCATTACTGATTTAAAGAAAAGAGGAATTTCTACTCTTTTTGTCAGTCATAAATTAAGTGAGGTTCTAAAAATATCAGAAAAAGTAACAGTTATCAGGGACGGAAAATTGGTTGGTGTTTACAATACAAAAGATTTAAATCATGACAAACTGTCTTTTTATATGAGTGGAAGAAAGATAACCAATTCCGCATTTAATTACCAGAAGGAAAAATTAGAACCAAAAAAGCCCTTATTAGAAGTTAAAGATCTTTCCAAAAAAGGAAATTTTCAGGATATAAGTTTTAAAGTATATTCTGGAGAAATTATAGGAATAACTGGTATCCTTGGCTCAGGTAGAACAGAACTTGCCTTGGCCCTTTTTGGTTTAAACAAACCTGATTCAGGAAACATCTATATTGATGGAAAGTTAGCTAATATAAAATATCCAAAAGATGCTATTGATTTAGGTTTAAGTTATTTACCTGAAGACAGGCTTAACCAAGGTCTATTTATAAAAAAATCAATCGGAAACAATATTGTAGTTACTGTATTAAAAAGTCTATTAAGTAGGTTTAATTTAATCAATAATAATAATAAATATAAATCTGCAAAAGAGTGGACCGAAGAACTGAATGTGTTAGCGCCATCTTTAGATACATCAGCTCAATCACTTTCAGGTGGTAATCAGCAGAGAATTGTAATTGCTAAGTGGCTTGCTACTAATCCAAAGATTTTTATTTTGGATGGCCCGACTGTGGGCATTGATGTTGCTTCAAAAAGTAATATACATCACATCATAAGGAATTTGGCTAATCGAGGCATGGGAGTCATAATAATTTCTGACGAAATTCAGGAAATTCTCAATAATTGTAACCGATTAATTGTAATCAAAGAAGGCAGGATGGTCAAAGAAATGGATACAAATGAAGTATCTGAGGACAAGCTGTTAGAAATTTTGTCAAGAAAGATTGTTTAAGGTAGTCTAATGAAAAAAGATATAAAAAATTTTAAAATCCAGAGATTATTAAAACAACATGAACTATATTTATTTGTAGTAATAGTTATGTATTCATTGTTCATTACTTATTTAAATCCAAATTTTATGTCGTTGGAGAACTTATTCGACTTAGGTAAAAGCAGTGCAGTCATGGGTATCATGGCTATCGGAGTATTTGTAGTATTGCTTTCAGGAGGGATTGATATATCTTTTACTGCAGTTGCTATTTCGGGGCAATATATCGCTGCTAATTTTCTTATTGCCAGCGGAATAGACAATATTATGCTTGCATTTTTAATTTCCTGCTCAGTTGGTGTTGTCCTAGGAGCAATCAATGGTTTTTTAATTTCCAAATTTAACATACCTACGCTTATTGCGACATTAGGAACTTCAAGTGTTTTTCATGGAGCATTACTTACTATTGTCGGAACTAAGGCAATTAATTCAGCACAATTACCGGATTGTTTTAAAGCCTTCGGTTCATTTGATGTGTTTACTCTTACTAAACCTAATGGGGTATATTATGGATTATCTATTTTTGTAATAGTATTTATTATTATAGCTATATTAACCTGGCTTATTTTAAAATACACCATGTTGGGAAGAGGAATATATGCCATCGGCGGTGATATTAATTCTGCAATACGTTCTGCATTTAACATACCTAAGATACAATTCTTTATCTATTGTTATGTAGGCTTTCTAGCTGGCATTGCTGGAGTAATTCATATATCACTAATACGTTATGGTAATCCTACATATATTGTCGGAGATGAACTTAGCGTAATAGCAGCAGTAGTTTTAGGTGGTACTAGAATAACTGGAGGTACTGGTACAATTATAGGTACAATCATGGGTGTAGCTATGATAACAATTTTAAACAACAGCCTTATTTTGGTTGGGTTATCTTCTTATTGGCATGATTTGTTTGTCGGACTAATAATTATAATCAGCGTTAGCATTACTTCTTATCAAAACAAGATGAGCGTTGGGAATATAATCTTTAGAAGGTAAGTATTAATAGGAGGATTCTTTGTTAGGCAAATATTCAAAACATTCGAATATATTTACTTTATTTATAATAATGATCAGTGTTTTTGTGATAATTTCGATATTTTTACCAAATAAATTTTTAACTGTTAGGAATTTCCAATCAATGTTCAGCCAGATTCCTGAATTCGGATTACTTGCAATTGCGATGATGTTGGCAATGTTGACAGGTGGAATAGATTTGTCAGTAGTTGCTACAGCCAACTTGTCAGGCATAGTGGCTGCCCTTGTGCTAACAAAATATAATATTTTCCAAACAGGCGGATATGAGGAAATATATACAATACTTTTAGCAATTACCGCAGCCCTGATCGTTTCTTTAATTTGTGGTTTTTTAAATGGTGTTTTGGTGGCTTATGTTGGAGTGCCGGCTATTCTTGCTACATTAGGTACAATGGGACTTTTTACAGGTATTTCAATTATTGTAACAAAAGGTTATGGTATCGTGGGATTTCCCGGAAAATTTTTGTATATAGGAAGTGGGACAGTATTTTTAATACCTATTCCAATGATAATATTTATTATTTGCGTGTTGGCAATAGTAATAATAATTAATAGAACAACATTTGGCTTCAGTGTATTTATGTTGGGTTCTAATCCGATAGCTGCTCGTTTCAGCGGGATAAGGAATGAAAATATTTTAATCAAGGCATATATGGTCAGTGGACTTTTTGCGGGAATAGCTTCCATAATCATGATTTCCAGGGTAAATTCAATCAGGCCAGGTTATGGTGAAGTTTATCTTCTCCAGGCAATATTAGTGTGTGTGTTAGGTGGAGTAGACCCCAGCGGAGGAGAAGGCAACCTATACGGTCTTATAATGGGTATTTTTACACTTCAAATTCTTCAAAGCGGCTTTAACATTTTATCATTCAGTCCTTTTTTCAAAAAAGTTATATGGGGTTTAATATTGATCCTGGTAATGGTAATTAACTTCTATCGTGAGAAAGAATCACCAAAATTGCTGAAAAAGGTATAAATAGTAAAGATTGCCAAATCATATTCATGTTGCGCAATATTTTCTTAAAGTCAGTAGAAAAATGTCAAGCAGGTAATCGTTAAGGGATTTTTTGGGGACATTTTGGATGTGTAAATTTTCTTTGGAGGATTAAAATAATGGCTGAATATTTATTAGGTATTGATGCAGGTACTGAAAGTATTAGAACAGGGGTTTTTGATTTAAAGGGAAATATACTGGGATTTGGCTCCCACCCATATGAGACATATTATCAGAATCCCGGTTGGGCAGAACAAAAAGTAGAAGATTGGAGAAAAGCCCTCATTCAATCTATGATTGAGGCTATTCACATTTCTGGAATTAACCCCCAAGATGTAATAGCCATTGGGTTAGATGCAACCTGTTGCTCTGTAGTATTTTTTGACGAGTATAACAGGCCTACACGTGACCCCATTATCTGGATGGATGTAAGATCATCTGAGGAAGCAAAGTTTATTGAATCTATTGATGATCCAGCGAGGGGTTATAATGGATATAGCAAAGTGTCTGCAGAATGGTTTCCATGTAAAAATTTGTGGGTAAAGAAAAACCAGCCAGAAATATATAAAAAAACAAAACTAATTGCTGAATATACGGATTGGCTTACTTACGAACTGACTGGGGAATGGACTTTAGGAATTTGCACTACATCTGTCAGGGGATATTATGATAATGAAAGAGGTGGCTTTCCAAGAGAATTTTATAAAAAAATTGGACTCGAAGACATATTTGAAAAGCTACCCAAGAAAGTTTTAAAACTGGGTGAAATAGCAGGAATTTTAAGAAAGGAAGTTGCCGAAAAAACTGGTCTTCGGGAAGGGATACCAGTGGCTCAGGGAGGAGCCGATGCAATGATAGCAGTCATCGGATTGAATGCCCTGAAAACTGGTCAGCTAGCCTATATTACAGGTTCTTCCCATCTTTTGTTAGGCATGTCTGATAAAAGATTTCATACAAAAGGACTTTTTGGAACATACCCTGATGCAATCATCGATGGCGCCTATTTGATTGAAGGTGGTCAGACTTCCACAGGTTCAGTATTAAAATGGTTCAAGACCAATTTGATTAATAAAAAAATTGAGGAAGAAGCAGAAAAAGAAAGGCTGAGTATCTATGAATACATGAATCAACAGGCAGAGCTACTGCCACCCGGGTCAGAAGGAGTGATTGTGTTAGAGCATTGGCAGGGCAACAGGACACCCTATGTCGACCCCTACAGTAGGGGAGTGATTCGAGGACTTTCCTTAAAACATACTCCAGCGCATATCTACCGGGCAATTATGGAAGGAGTAGCATATGGAACAGAAATTATACTAAGAACAATGAAAAATAGCGATTTTGAAGTTAAAGAAATTATTGCCTGTGGAGGTACTACCAACAGCAGATTATGGCTTCAGATTTATGCTGATGTGACTGGATTGCCTATTAAAAGAACCACTACTGTTGAGGCAGCAGCGCTAGGTTCAGCAATTTTGGGGGCTGTGGCTGCTGGTAAATATAGAAATATCAATGATGCCGCAAATCGTATGGTCAAGGTGAAAGATACAGTGAATCCCAATATGGAAAATCATGAAAAGTATAAATTTTTTGTTGACCAGTATGAAAAGACCTATTGGGCATTAAAAGACAGTGCTTATGATTTGAGTTATCATATGTATAACCTGAACAGTTAGAATTATGTTCAAAGGAGGAAAAAATGAAAACAGTCGAGATTAAGGTAGAGGCTTTAAATAGGGAATCTTTTAAACACTATGGGGATATCTTAGACATGCCAGATAGCAAACCTGATTGCTCCAATGATGATCTTAATCTTTGGTGCGGAATCAGCGAAGTAAAAATAGACCAGGGGATCAGTCAATTTTGTTGGCTGGATGTTAAATCAAAACGTTCTTTTGAATGTAATAATTTTGAGCGTCATCAAAATACTTCAGAAGCCATGATACCCGTTTCCGGTCAATCCATTGTATTGGTGGCTAATAATTCCGCTTCAAATTTGCCTGTCAGAGATTCGGTAAAGGCTTTTTTCATTGATGGTACCAAGGGATTTAATTTTAAGCCAAATGTCTGGCATTGGCTTCCCTATCCATTATCCAGTAAAGCCAGTTTTATCTTAGTATTTAAAAAGGGTACACCGGATGAAGATTTGCATGTGATCGATTTGAATGAAAAGTTAGATTTATCCATCAAAATCATTTTATAGGTTCGGTCTTTTGCAGTATTTTTCTAATCAGTATTTCGCTCTGTGGTTAATAGAAGATTTTAATACGTTAAGTATTTTGTGCATTATTTTTTTTGTATTTGCGCTTATATTGTACAAGGTAATGTTAAAACTAAGGCGAATAAGTATAAGTTTTTTTCATTGCCTGCCCATTCAATTAGAAATACAAAGTGGAAATTGAATTTCTACAACAATATTTTACCATAGAATAGAATTGGCTGAATTTTGTATTCAAAGGGTAATTCCAA
>JAFGSC010000212.1 GCA_016934875.1 Candidatus Atribacteria bacterium | reverse complement strand
TGACTGGAATACTTCACCACTTCTGACTTGAATTGACCCAAGGATAATTCTGGAATGATGATCAGTTTTGCCTTGATAGCAAATGATCGGATGACCTTTTCCGGAAACGGCCACAAGGTCTGCAACTGCAAAACGCCAACTTTGATTCCATTTTTTCTAGCCTCTTTCATCGCCGCTATTGCCGGACGCGTTGTGCAACCATAGGTTATGATGAGAATTTCAGCATCATGGGTATGATATTCCTTAAAAAGTGAGATTTCATCCTTGCACCGATCAATCTTATTGATTAAGCGACGTACCAATTGTTCATGGCTTTCAGTATCTGCACAAGGGTAACCATCGATACCATGACCTGAACCATTTGCTTTACTGATATAGGCACTGCCAAAAGGCGCAAAACGGGGAACCAGGTCTTCATCATATTGATATGGTTTAAAATCCTCAGGTACGCCACTTGCCTTCTTTCGATCAATAACTTCAATTTCACTGCTTTCCGGTATCTCTACCGTTTCATACATTTTTCCAATAATTCCATCTAAAGCAAGAAAAACCGGGCATCGAAAGCGCTCGGCAAAATTAAAAGCCTGAATGGTCAAATCAAAACATTCCTGTACGGAAGCCGGGGAAAGAGCAATAATCATATGATCTCCATGTGTTCCGTGCCGAAACTGAAGAAAATCCCCCTGGGCAGGTTTAGTCGCTAATCCGGTACTTGGACCAACTCGTTGAACGCTTATGATTACACAAGGAGCTTCCACCATACATGCCAAGCCAATGCTTTCACTCATGAGGGATATTCCCGGTCCGCTGGTAGCTGTATATGCTTTAGCACCTGTCATACTGGCTCCGATCACAGCCGTTAAGCTGCCAATCTCATCTTCCATCTGAATAAAAGTACCGCCAACACCTGGCAAATGTACCGAAGCATGCTCGGCGATTTCTGAAGAAGGTGTAATAGGGTACCCGGCATAAAACCTTGCACCTGCCATAATGGCAGCTTCTCCAACTGCAATATTCCCCTGTAAAAAATATCTCTTTCGCTCAGAATTCATTTTTAATTCTCTCTTTTTTAGCATCTGCATAAATATCAATTGCCATATCAGGACACATCATAATACACATGTCGCAAAGTATGCATAGATCCGGGTTTACAATTTTGGGCCCTTCCTGTTCGTTAAATTCATAAACTTTCTTTGGACATACATAAGCACAAATGCCACATTTTTTGCATAAATCTCGATCAATTTCAATTTTAACCTTCATCCTTCTTGATTTCCTATCTAAAGAAATATTTAACTTTCGATCTTTTCACTATAATCTATACACAAATTCCGATTTTCCGCGATTGCCCTGGCTAATAATGTAGAATAAAACCTTCTCTCGGCTGAGTCGGAACGAGAGTTGATCATGACGGGGACTCTGGCACCAAAAACGATTGCTCCGGATTTTGCACCTCCATGAATCTTCAAGCTTTTCCCCAGAATATTACCTGATTCCAGGTTTGGAACTAGAAGCATATCTGGATCTCCGGCTACCTTAGAATGTAAGACTCCCTTATCTCTAGCCGACTCTATATCTAAAGCCACATCATAAGATAGAGGGCCATCGATGATAAAGTTGTGAATCTGGTCACGATCAGCCATTTTGGAAAGACAGGCAGCATCGGTTGTAGCCTGCATCCTGGGATTTACAACTTCAACAGCCGCTAAAACGGCTACTTTTGGACTTTCAATTCCTAAAGCCTGCCATAAAATATATGAATTGTTGATGATTTCTACTTTCTCTTCTAATCCCGGCAATGGAATAATTGCCATATCCGTAATGCCAATGAATTTATGATAAGAACTCATTTCAAAAAGGGTAAGATTAGAAAGTAATCCTGAGGCCTTGATACCCTGTTCTTTGTCAAGAATAGCCTTTAAGAAATCGCTTGTTTTTATTTTCCCTTTTGCCAGAATATGGGCTTCTCCGGATTTAATCATCTTGATCGCTATTCGTGCAGACTCTTCATGACTCTGTGAATGCACAATTTGATAATCCTTCAAGTTTTCATTTAAACTTGAGAGTATTTTGCCAATTTGCCGGGAATTGCCTACCAGGATTGGCTGAATGACAATCCCCTTACTTAATGCCAACTTTATTCCAATCAATACTTCCTCGTCTTCCGAAGAGACAACAACAATTCTCATAGGTTTTAACCTATGGACAATTTTTTCTAATTGATCAAAACTTCTTATGCTCATATATTAGTTTATTTTCCTGTTTTCTGATAATGAACTGGCCAACTGGAATAGTTTTCTTTGCCCGTTAACACTCTGGCAACCGTTTCGGCTAATGCTTCATTTTCATTGCTTCCCGGATAAACATAAATTTGACCTAGTCTTTCTATTTTTTTTCTTAACCCATTCATTAAAAATTGATCCCGAGCCAAACCGCCGGTAATAAGAATTCCATCAATCTCGAAATCTAAAACCGATGCCATCGCAGCGATCTCTTTACCAATTTGATAAATCATGGCTTCGTAAATCTCTGTTACCTTCTGATCCCCCTGTTCTGCTCTTTTTTCTAACATCACCATGTTTTTGCTTCCCAGATAGGCATATACCCCTCCTTCACCGTATAGCTTCATTAAAAGCTCTTCTTTGGTGTATTCCCCGGAAAAACAGGTTTCCAGCAAGGGAATGGGTGGAACACCGCCGGCTCTCTCGGGAGTAAAAGGAGCAGACTCCATCCTATTATCATTGTCTACAATTTTTCCATTATGGATAGCTGCAATAGAAAATCCACCTCCCAGATGAGCAACAACACATCGGATAGAACTAAAACCTTTACCAATCCTTTCAGCAAATTTG
>JAFGSC010000211.1 GCA_016934875.1 Candidatus Atribacteria bacterium | reverse complement strand
ATCCTGGCTTGTGGATCAAAACCGATTATTCCAAATATTCCTGGATTAATAAATTCCGATCATGTCATCACTGCTCATGAAATGCTTCGTAAGGACATGATTCTGAAGAAAAAAAATATCGTGGTGATAGGGGGTGGTTTAGTCGGCTGTGAAACAGCTGAATACTTGAAGTTCCATGACAATCAAGTAACCATTGTTGAGATGCTGGCAGATATTGCTCTTGATGTCAATCCCGTGTATCGGGAGGATATACTTGAACGCTTAGCTAAAAATAAAATCAGAATTCTAACCAGTACTCGGCTGGAAGAGATTCAAAGAAATTTAGATAAGTATGTTGTTATCAATCGAAAAGAAAATGGTGAGATTGAAAGTATTGACTGTGATGATGTGGTTTTAGCATGCGGAGCTAGACCGAACAGAGAACTTGAAGTCGTTCTAAAGCCTTATTTTAATGACTATTATTTAGTAGGTGATTGTAACTGTCCGGGGAAGATTCTGGATGCTGTTTATCATAGTGCGACTACTTTAATTCACCTGATTGACTAGTAATATTGTTCGATTCATTGAAACATTTTTTGAAATTCGTATGAAAAAAGGAAAGAAGAGGAACGATCTATGGGAAAATTTGATAAATATTTTGTAAAACCTTTTGACTGGGGAGAAAGAGACTTGGTCAACCATAAAATGAATGGCGTGTCTGACATTGGTCCCTTACATGCTTTTTTAAATAAAAATATGGTAGAAGGTGCAGATTTAAATGTGTTTGTCCATTATATGGACATCAAACCCGGTGAGGCACCGGATTATGTCACCCTTCATACCCATGATGTGTCTCAAGCCTATGTTTTTCCAACAGCCGGATTAAAATTTGAAGTTATTCTGGGGGACGAGAAATACACCGTGGATAGCCCTGCTACTGTATTTATTCCTGCTGGATTGAAACATAATTTGAAGATGCTGGAAGGCAAAGGAATTGAGGTATGTATCTTACGAAAAGGCTGGTATGATTGACATCAACATTACCTGTGCTTATTGGTATAAATGAATGAAAATAAAAGAAGAAATGGAAAAAAGAATTGAAGGAGAATATAACCATGGGAAAATATGAAAAATATATTGTTAAACCATTTGATTGGGGAGAAAGACCATTAATTGGACATAATCGGAAAGTCATGAATGAGCTTGGTCCTTTAATGGCTTTTTTGAATGAAGATATGGTGAAGGATACTGATCTGGATGTTTTTATCCACTTTATTGATGTAAAATCCGATGATGGACCGGAATATGTTGAACCCCATGTCCATGATTTTTCACAAGCTTATATCTTCCCGGAAAATGGACTTACCTTTGAAGTTGAACTTGATGGCGAGAAATATGTTAAAGAAAGTCCGATCACTGTATTTATTCCTGCCGGAGTAAGACATACTATCCGCATGATTAAAGGGAAGGGCTTTGAAGTATCACTAACGAGGACTGCTAAGTATCATTGGGACGAGAGTAAATCATGATCAGAACAAAAATTGCTGGGTTAGAATTTGGTTCAAAACCAATTTTAACCGTAACTGTTTTGGATGAAGACATTGATAGGATATTGTCCTTTTCAAAAAAAGCAATGGAATCAGGGGCTGATTGTGTGGAAATAAGGGTTGATAAGATTAAAACGAACCAGGAAGTGAAAGAATTGATTCAAAAGGCTGATTTCCCTTACATTCTATCCAGCCGTTCAAAAATGGTCAATGGCTTTTTTGAAGGTAGCGAAAAGGAAAGAGTTGAAAGGCAAATCGTGGCTATCGAAGCCGGGGCAACCATCATCGATATTGAATTAACCACTGATAGTCAATTAAGGGATGAAGTTATAAGAACGGCAAAGAATTACCATACCCCTTTATTAATTGGTTTTGAGGATATGCAAAAAATGCCTGCGATTGGCAAGATTCTAAGCTCTTTAAAAGAAATAGAGGATCTCGGAGCAGATATTGCTAAATTTGCAGTGAGAACAAGTTGCTATGAGGAAGCTCTGGATGTGTTAAAAGTAGCCAATTGGGCTAAAGACTTAATCGACATTCCTTTTGCGGCAATTGCCCTGGGTGAGTCTGGCTTATTCTCCAGGCCTTTAGCTTTGCTTATGGGCTCTTCTATGACCTATTGTGCTATCGAGAGCGGAGGGCCTTTGAAACAACTTTCGATAAAGCAAGTAAGAAATGTTTTGGAAAACCTTTCTTAAAAGTGATTGTGTCAAGATAAAACTCGTAAGGTGTCGTTAGATCATTTTAAAGAAAATTTGACATAATGTTCGCAAATTTTTAATAAAGATTTATGGATTCCCTGATAAATCGAGCTTGGGATTAAAAAAGGAATAGGGAAGAATAAATGAAAAGGAGGTGAGCCATCTAGAATATTAGCAAAAATGTCTATGATATAAATGGTTACTACGAGTAGAAAGAAAGAATAAAAGGAATAAGGAGATAATAAAAATAAAATGAAAAAAATAAATAGAATGGCGATATTAGGAATCATTTTAGTTAGTATTTTGTTGTTTGGACAAATGGCTTTTGCTGATGCAAACTACCCAGCAAGGCCTATCACCATCATTGTCCCATGGTCAGTAGGAGGTGTTACCGATTTAACCGTAAGAAGTCTCACACCGATAGTGCAGAGCATTTTGGGAGTCCCTGTTGTCGTAAACAATATGCCTGGCGGTTCTAGTGCAGTGGGTTCAGAATTTGTCAATACTGCTAGACCGGATGGTTACACGATTCTTTTTGCCACAAATGAACTTGCTATCTTTCAGGT
>JAFGSC010000210.1 GCA_016934875.1 Candidatus Atribacteria bacterium | reverse complement strand
GTTATGAAAATTCTTGATTTCTTGTGAACCTGCGTTTCGCTATTATTCCGCATATTCTTGTAAAAAAACAAGAATATCCGGAATAATAGCATAAAACCTTCGGTCCCGAAGATTCATCATGCACGTATGATTCGGCTGCCCAAGCCCTCTGTGGTGAACCACATTTTCTCTTTCATGGTTTATTTTGCTATGTAAGGATGGGAGATGTAAAAGACAAACACTTTACCGCAAGGCTTTGAAGGTATGTAGAAATCGGTGAGGGAAGAACCATCCCACAACAATTGTCGTACGGGAGAGCTACCGGAGTATTGGATGAGATAGTACATAATTCGTTCATGTGAGTTCAATTTTATCCCCTTTTTCCTGTCAAATGACTACTTGAATTTTCTTATTTTATGGGATAGTATAAAAAGAGAGAGCAAGGAAGGTATAGAAATGCAGATAGCCAATCCGATTTATGACACTGTGTTCAAATTTTTAATGGAAGACAAGGAAAGTGCAATTCTCCTGCTATCCACCATAATTGGTGAAGAAATCACATCCCTTGATTTTCTTCCCCAAGAGAATACGATACTTTTAGAGAAGCACTTCCTTACAGTCTACCGCCTTGATTTCTCAGCCAAAGTCAAAACAGCATCAGGGTATAAACAATTGCTCATTGAAATACAAAAAGCCAAATTTGCGGCAGATATAATGCGATTTAGACGGTATCTGGGGGAACAATACAGTAAAAGAGAGAATACCTATATTGAAATCGTCGACGGTCAGGAAGTAAAAAAAGCCCTCCCGATTGTCAGCATTTATTTCTTAGGATATTCCCTGGAGCATGCCCGGATTCCGGTGATAAAGGTAAATAGACATTATTATGATGTCACTAAGGGAAACGAGATAACAATAAAAGAAGATTTTATAGAAAGCTTAACCCATGATAGTTATGTCATTCAAATTCCCCAGCTTAGGGAATCTCATCAAACTGACCTGGAACAATTATTGACAATTTTTGATCAAAAGCAGGCAACGCCGGATTATCATATTTTAACTATCCGGGAAGATGCTTATCCTGAAAAATACCGGCCCTTGATTCGAAGGCTGCAACGAGCCATATCTGAACCCGAGGTGCGAAAAACAATGGATATTGAAGATGATATCCTGGAAGAGTTACAAGACATGGAAAGACAGATCGCGAACAAAGATATTGTCATAGAGGAAAAAGAGAAAATAATCGATGAGAAAGAGAAAATAATCGATGAGAAAGAGAAGATAATTGAAGAATTAAAAAAGCAATTGGATAAAAAAAATTTATAATAATAAAAAGCAGATAAACTTTTAAGAAAAAAAAATCTCCGTGGGCAGATTGAGCCGGTTTTATTCATACGAGAGGACAGGGATAGATGATAATAGTTCTTGATGTGAGCGGGGCTCTGGAAATTATCATGAACCGGGACAAAGCCTCCGGTGTATGATATGTTTGATATTATCCTGGCCCGAAGAAATGACGGAAAAATCTTATCATGTGATAAAAAAGTGTGTCAACTCTGTAAAAAATTGAATATAGATTATGTAAAATAAGCAGTACTCTAAATAAAATTAACCATTACCTTTTAAAAAATCCCCACCATAATAACATTTCCCTGATTTTAATTGCAAATCGAGCAATTTCAATAACATTACATTGATACGAAATATCAATGGCTGTTGACAGATTTCCACTTTGTCAACAGCCTGTTAGGCGGGCTTATCTGCGCGAACCTGCCATTTTGCTTCAATCGTGTCTGTGGATATATCCGCCCCCCAAAGCCCATTCAATATCGTAGCCGCCATTGGAGACTTTAGTGAATTCATTGATATCACGCAATGGCATGAACGCCTCATCGTTCAGGTAAGGAGTGATGTCAAAAATGCTCATACGGCCATCGTCGGAAACAATGGACTATATCCAGTTTGATTCCGGGTGAATTTCTGCAATTCTCATTGATCCAGTCCTCTTATCAGGAATTGGTTCTTGGCATTCACCACAAGCTTCCCCAAACGGCGAGTAAATAATCCCTGTGTATTTTAATCCACGCGACAACCAATTTATACATGGTTCTTTATAATTTCATTAATGAGGTATGTATGAAAACAATTTCTATCCAATTACCTGATTTTTTAACGTTAGAACCCAGAGAAATCAAGCTTGTTTTAGCATCACAATTATATGAAAAAGGAACCCTCTCGATGGGGCAAGCTGCAGAATTAGCCGGTTTATCAAAACGGGCATTTATGGAAATTCTCGCTGATTATGATATTTCCGTTCTTAATTATGATCCTGAAGAAATAGAAAACGATTATAAAAATGCTTAACTATATATCCAATACAAGTTGTTTAATTATTCTTGAAAAAATACAAATGCTTGATATTCTTGAAAAATTATACCAATCAATAACGATTACCCCCCAATGTTTCTGTTCTTCCTGCCGGATTAATAGACGTAATCCTTCCCTGATAATTTCACTTGATGATGTATAAAATCCGCTTTTTACTTTTTTCTCCACCCATCGGTTCAACTCGGGAGTTAAAGATACGTTCATGGTATAATTCCTCCTGATAATTAATATATTATCAATAACAATAATTGTCAATATTAGTTATTGTTGAGGAAATTACGATGCAGCCTTAACCCTTTTCTAAAAGCTACATCGCTATTTCCACTTTTTGAGTTATTTGCTTTGCAAATAACTCTCAATACCAAAAAGACTTAACCATATAGAAAAATAAATTTTACCCCGAAAAACAACGAATAAAAGCATCCTTATTGCTAAAAACAAGGTTTCAGTAAATATTCACCCCAAAGGCAACACCCTTAATATAGCTCCATTAAGCTACCTGCTTTACCGGTCGCGACCTGTCTCTAAGAGACTACCTTGTTTCTAAAAAAAAATCTAACATCGGATTTAACTGATTTATCGGATTTTTAATTAGCTCTGATATGAGTAGTGGTAAATGATTTACCAAGTTGACAAGGGATACCTCCTGATAAATTGTTTGTGAGAATAATCTTTTTCCCAGGCAAAGTAAAGATCAAGCCTTCGGTGCTCCTGCGTCGCAATCTTGACTTTGCCTGGGAAAAAGATTCATTGCATTAGAAAATTATCAGGAGGTATCCCATGTCTAAACTTTTATACAAAGAACTTTCAGATCAAGTTTTAGGTGCAGCGTTTACTGTACATTCAACATTGGGTCCAGGCTTGTTGGAATCTTTATACCAGAAAGCAATGTGTATTGAACTTAAGCACAGAAACATTAACTATGAATGTCAAAGTCCCTATGAAGTTTTCTACAGAAATGAATCTATTGGTATCTTTTATGCCGATTTAGTTGTAGAAAAAAAGATTATTGTAGAATTAAAAGCTGTAAAAATTTTACAAGAACTCATGGCAGCACAAACCATTAATTATCTCAAAATATCACATATCGCTGTTGGTTATCTTATGAATTTTAACAGTGTATCATTGGCATGGAAAAGATTTTACCGAAGGCTTTAAAGCTTTCGGTTTACTATTTAACGGAATTAAAAAAAAGTAGGCACTTCCTATTGATCCATGATAAAATTTCATGGTGCGTATACCAAAAAGGAGGTGCCTATGGCAATTATACCACAAAAACAACTCTTTGGGTGGGATGATATTACGGAATTAGGGGATTTAGAAAGATTTTCTACAATAATTAAATATCTCCCGGATGAAGAATTGATGATAGCCCTTGAAAATCACAGGGGAAAGGGAAGAGATGATTATCCAATCAGGCCCGTATGGAACTCGATTCTTGCCGGAATTATTTTTGAACATGAAAGTATTGAAAGTTTACGAAGGGAGTTACAAAGAAATGGACAATTACGTGAAATTTGTGGATTTAACATATGTAAAGGTATAAAGGCAGTACCTAAAAACTATATATACAGCCGGTTTATAGTACTATTACTTAAGTATTACGATTTAGTACAAAAAATATTCGATAGGTTAGTAAAAGACCTCATGAGTCTACTCCCGGATCTTGGGAAAACCTTAGCCATAGATGGAAAAGCAATACAAAGTTATGCAAAAAGAAAAGGCAACCACGAAGGAGATATGAGAGGCGAGTATGATGCAGATTGGGGAGTACACGAATATAAGGGCACTGATAAAAACGGCAAAACATGGGAAAAAATAAAAAAGTGGTTTGGATTTACTTTACACCTTATTGTCGACACCAAATATGAATTACCAGTATCTTTTACCGTGACCAAAGCTTCAAAGAATGAAATGCCAATCGCTCATATGCTTTTGAGTAGATTAGAACGGGAAAACAAAGAAATAGTCGATCGCTGCGAATATTGGTTAAGTGACAGGGGACAAGATGATGGGAAAATGATTAAAAGATTATGGGATGAGCATAAAATAAAACCGGTGATTGATATACGCAATATGTGGAAAGATTGCGATAAAACCCGGTTGGTGGAAGGCCAGGAAAATGTAATTTATGATTGGAAGGGAACAGTGTATTGTATGTGTCCGGCAGAAAATAAAATGAGAGAAATGGCGTATGGTGGCTTTGAAGAAAAAAGGGGAACATTGAAATATAAATGTCCTGCAATAAATTATGGATTTGAATGTAAAGGAAAGAAAAAGTGTAATGTTAATACGGCTATAAGAATACCAATGGAGGTAGACCGGAGAATATTCACACCGATTGCCCGATCGAGTTATAGGTGGAAGCGAATATACAAGAAGCGAACAGCAGTTGAAAGAGTGAATAGTAGAATTGATAATGTATTTAAATTTGAAAAACATAAACTAAGAGGAATAAAAAAGGTATCATTAAAAATATTATTATCATTTTGTATGTTGCTATCACTGGCAAAAGGTAGAATAGAAAATAAGCAAGAAGAAGAAATGATACAGTTTTTAAAGGCTGGATAAACCACAATATAAAAACAATAAAGATAACTTCCCCTGTTTATATAAATGACACTAAAAAAATCTTTCGAACCTGTGAAAATTCCATTATAACTTCCAAAAATGCTATAAAAACGCCTAACTCCTACATGAGGAACATCTGGCCGCAGGCCAATCGTTCCTCAGAGGGGGGTGGTATTTTGTCTCTCATCAGATAAAAAGGCTACATCGCAAATGCCTC
>JAFGSC010000209.1 GCA_016934875.1 Candidatus Atribacteria bacterium | reverse complement strand
TTTTTGTTTTATGGCTGCAGTCTTATACCTCTTTATTCTTGGTGGTTATGATGCCATGTTTATCATGGCTACCGGATTTCATAAAATCAATTCTATGGCAATTTTAAGTGTACTCTTTTTTATCTTAATGGGAGGATTAATGGGTTCAGCCGGAATTGCGAAACGATTAGTAGCAATCTCAGACTCAATTTTAGGTAGAGCAAAAAGCGGATTAGGAACTGTATCGATTATAAGTTGTGCCATATTTGGAGCAATTTCTGGGACTTGTACGGCTGCGGTTGCTGGTGTAGGAGCGATCATGATTCCCCGTATGGTGGAAAGGGGATATCCACGAGGCCATGCTACCGGTCTAATTGCCTGCGCTTCAGTACTGGGACAATTGATTCCTCCCAGTGTACCTATGATTCTCTATGCCTGGGTTACTTGGCAATCGGTAGCAGCATGTTTCTTAGCGACGGTTGTGCCAGGTATTCTTCTGGTTATTCTTTACAGTATTATTAACTGGGTTATGTGTCGAAATTTAGATATCAAAGTAACTCCTGCACTCCCTATTGCAAAACAAATCAGGAATTTTGGTAAATCAACCTATCAGGGCACTTTTGCGTTACTGATGCCTATCATTGTACTGGGAGGTATTTATGGAGGTGTCTTTACCCCTACCGAGTCTGCCGGAATTGCGGTTTTATATTGTATCATTGTAGGATTTTTAATCTATCATACGCTTGATATAAAGCAATTAATTAGTACTATGGTTAATTCAATTACTACAACAGGTGTCGTCGTCTTGATGGTTTTTTTTGTTATGATCTTAAGTCGTCTTTTTATCATGATTAATGTGCCCCAACGTTTAGTTGCTGCCTTGACCGGTGTTACCGATAATAAGTATTTATTGTTACTCATGGTAAATCTTTTTTTGATTATTTTAGGTATGCTTATGGACGACTTCAGTGCAACATTGCTAGCAGCTCCGTTGTTATTTCCTTTGATGGAAGCCATTGGTATTCATCCGGTGCATTTTGCCGCCATTCTAGGGACTAATTTAGGATTGGGGAATGTTACTCCCCCTACAGCCCCAATTTTGTATTTAGCTGGTAGAGTGGGAAATAGCAAATTTGATGAAATGATTACACCAGCTTTAATTTTTATGTTCTTTGGAGCAATTCCTATCGTTCTTTTAACGACTTATTTTCCTTTTCTATCCTTGGCTTTACCTCATTGGATTATGCCCAAGTTGGTTTCAGTAGCTCCTTGGACCCTTAGTGGGTATTAAGCTTTTTTATATCTAAAAATTACAAGACTTGGAGGATATTCAATAAGTTGAAAAAACTTTCTAAGATTTCTTTAGGTCATTGGCCTACACCACTCCATTTTCTTCCCAGGTTAACGGATAAATTAGGCGGTCCTTCCATTTACATCAAAAGGGATGATCTTAGTGGACATGCCTTGGGTGGGAATAAAGCCCGAAAATTAGAATATATATTTGCGAATGCTTATCAGCAGGGAATTGATACAATTATTACCAGTGGCAGTTCCCAATCAAATTTTGCCTTGCAGACAGCAGCCGCAGCCCGTAAATTAGGTATGGATGCTTATTGTGTACTTGTAAAGGGAGTTCATGTTGAGATCCAAGGAAATTTATTACTCCATCATATTTTAGACTCCCATATTAGAATTTTAGATGTTCAAGATCCTAGTGAGATGTTTACCAAAATGCCAAAAATAATGAATGAATTGGCTGATGAACTTCGAAACAAGGGAAAAACACCGATGGTTATTACCGCTGGAGGAGAAAACCCGATTGGCACAGCTGGTTGGGTTTATGCCGTGGAAGAAATTGCTCAACAGCTAAAGGAAAAAGCAATACATATTGATTCAATTATTTTAGCGGATGGAGGGTTGGGGACCCAATCCGGTTTAATTTTGGGATTGAAATATTTCCATCTTCCCCTGAAAGTCATCGGAATTAGTGTGCTACCTCATAAGAAGCAGGCACTTCAGGAAATAATTTCTCTGACGAATGAAACCGCGGCATTACTAGAATTGGATGTACAAATCATGCCGGAAGATATTATATTTTTTGATGATTATATTGGAGAAGGTTATGGAATTCCAACCTCTGGATGCATTCAGGCGATTCGCTTGGTGGCACAAACGGAAGGTATTTTTTTAGATCCTGTTTATACTGGCAAAGCCTTTGCTGGTTTAATTGACCTCATTGGAAAAGGTTATTTTAAAAAAGATGAAAAAATATTGTTTATTCATACGGGTGGAATTGCTGCTAATTTTGCTTATTATGAAGAATTGATAAAGATGAAATAAAATTATTTAAATTTATCAGGAGGTAACAATAAAATGGTCAAAATTCTTGAGAAACCAGTCGCGATTATTGGAGCAGGTGCATGTGGGCAAACATTTGCAGCAGAGTTTACTCTTGCTGGATACAAAACACGCCTATATGAATTACCGGATTTTGCTTCAGAGACTTTGGGAGAAGTTCTGAGAACGCACGAAATAGAACTTGGAGGTAATCAGATTAATTTCAAATGGTTCAGGAGAGCCGGTCTTGCCAAGGTTGACACGATTACTACAAATATATCAGAGGCATTAGAGGGGGCTGGCTTAGTATTCGTAGCCGTTCCTTCAAAAGGTCATAAGGCTTTTTTTAAAAAAATGATTCCCTATCTTGAGAATGGCCAAATTATAAGTATTTTTCCCGATAATTTTGGTTCTTTGGTTCTCCGGGAGATGATGCGCAAGGAGGGTTGTGATAAAAATGTTGTCATTGGGGGATGGACTTCTATGCCTTATGGAGTTAGAAAAGTAGAGCCTGGCAAAGTTGATTGCATTATTAGAACACACCGACTTATTTGTGATTCCTTGCCAAGCAAGGATGGAGATAGATTTTTTAGTGCATTGAAAGATCTCCCTCCTTTTGATGGAACTTCAATACTTGAAAAAGGTGATACGGTGATAGGGGTAGGTCTTTCTAATCCAAATCCGGTTGTTCACACTCCTGGTTCCATTCTTAGTGTAGGGCCAATGGAGGTTTCACAAATGGAGGATATGACCCTAGGCATTCAGAAAGGCAAGTTCTCTATGTATAAACATGGGATGAGTCCTTCGGTTTCAAGGGTGCAGCTTGCTTTTTATCAGGAGATGTGTAAAATTGCGGATGCTGTGGGGGTAAAGATTGCTGAGTATAGTGATGAGCAGTTTTTTAACAAAGGTAGTGTAATGGGAGCGGAATTTCAAAGTCCATTTTCCGATGTTATACTACCACCGATCGTTGGTCCAGATTCTGTAGAGCATCGGTACTTTACGGAGGATATACCTGTGGGGACCGCTGTATATTATCATTTTGCTAAAAAGTTTGGTGTGGAAGTTCCTATCATAGAGTCTATTTTACGGTTAGGCTCAACAATTTGTGAATGTGACTTCCTAAAGGAAGGGAGGTCTTTAACTGAAATGGGCATTGGAGATTTGACTAAAGAACAGATCATCACATATGTTAGAGAGGGAATAAGGCCGTAGAGAGTAGTAGAGTAATAAGTTCATTAGATAAAAGGCAAAACGTAATTTTTAAATAAAAATAGAAAATAATCAGTAAAACTTTTAGAATCATTCAATGTATCATTTCTCTTAATAATTTTCTTTGGTTTCAATTAGAGTATTTCTAGGTTTATTAGCGAACAAGGGTAAAAATTATTGCCGGTCAGGAAAATATAGCCTATCCTTTTAAAAGGGTGGGCTATATTACAAAAAAATCCTTTTCAGGTAACATTTCCCATCTATTTTCGTATCATTGAATAGGAAAGATTTTCTTATCATGGTTTTAGCGTGGCCTTATGTCTCTTGGGAAATCGAACTCTAGCGGGCTATTCTCAAAATCTACTTAAAAACCAAAGCATCTATAACGATGATCGGTTGTGGAGTAATTGTTTTGGTTATTTGGATTGCCTTTGGCAGTGAAGAAAAATATAAAAGTTAAAGAGGAGGTTTTTATGAGAAAGTTACTGGTACTCTTGCTGTTGCCTTTCGTGGTTACCTTTACTTTCACCGGTTGTGAAGACTTGATTCCCGGCAGTAACCTCTTATCAGGGACTCAATGGATATTGTCAGCCTGGTCAGACAATTCACTGGATCCCTCCACTTTTACGATCACTGCCAATTTTGATGAGTCAACCATCTCAGGCACCTCCGCGATCAATTCCTATAGTGGTTCTTATGTAGCCACAACAAGTAATCATTTTTCTGTCGAGGAGTTGCAAATGACCCTGATGGGTGGCTCCGAGGAAGCCATGCAGGCTGAGTCAATCTACTTCCAATTGCTTCAGGAAGCCTGTCAATATGCTGTTAGCCAAACTGCACTCACCCTTTCCGATGCTTATGGAAATGAGCTATTGATCTTTTCCAAGATATTCACAAAGTAGCACTTGCTACCGTTGAGGAGATGGGCATTTTCATTGCCGAATCCCATCCCTTCTGCATTGACTGCATGACTTTTATCTTTGTTAGAGTACCTAGTTGTATCTTATAGTATAATAAAGAAAAAAATATGCATTCATCATCAGGTTAAAATGCTCTATCGTAAACAACGATATGAATTAACTGACTCTTTTAAAGTAAAATAGCGATTTACTTGACCAGTATTATACCGCTCATTGTATTCAACTTTTATTCATATAGAAAAAGGACCTAACCAATTATCTTTTTCCATTGAGATAAAAATTCATTAAATATTAAAGTTAAAGTCTGGTATAAGGGGGTTTTACCATGAGAAAAATAATAGGTTTTATTTGGTTTACATCCCTGTGTTTATTCCTTGTATTGATATTAATGGTCAATGCTGTTGCAGCAGATCAACCGCTAACCTCATTCTTTTCCGGAGCATTTCTGGTCGATAAACCTTCCGAGTATAGTTCCGCTTGGGCTAGTGTGTTTATTATAGATGAAGATCCGGAAGCTGGTTGGTGTAGTACTCTTGGTCAAATTACAGATAATGTCTTTGTGATTGAACTTGCCGAAGAGACTGTATTGCACTATTTAGAGTTTGACACTGGAAATGTGGACACCGAGGGGAGTGCCGCTAGGGATATCCTCATAGAGCTTTCGAATGAAGGTCCTGAAAATGGATTTCAAGAGATTTCCAGTATTTCTTTGATCGATCAGCAGGATAACCAGAACTTTCCGGTTACTGTTGATCACTCTGGAAGATGGCTTCGGTTGACCATTCTCAATAATCATGGTTCTCCGGAGTATACCGAGCTGATGGATTTTCGTGCCTTTGGAGAACAATTAACCAAAACTTCTTTACCCGATGTTTCTGGAACCTATGAGACAAACTATAATGATTTTCATCTCTTACAGCAAGGAACTTCCGTAACTGGTTGTTATGAATGGGATGAGGGAGTATTAAATGGAGGGATTGAAGGCCGTATCATGAAATTTACCTGGATAGAACCAGGTCAGCGTGGTCCCGCTATCATGGTCTTTACCTCGGACGGAGAGAAATTCTTTGGTCTGTGGTGGTATGAAGGCGATACAACAGCTTCTGGGGAATGGAATGGAGTGAAGAAGTCTCAAGAGGTGGGAAGATGTCCTCATTGGGCAGGAGGAATCAGAGAACAAATAACTAAGGAATTACTGGAATCAGGGAGAGTGAGACTTTACGGCATTAATTTTGACTATGATTCAGATGTGATTCTTGTAGAATCCAAACCTACTTTAGATAAGATTGCTGATATGCTCAAGTCAGAGTCATCGATGCAGTTAATTATTGAAGGGCATACTGATTCGGACGGTTCGGAAGATCATAATCTTGTTCTTTCCCAGAAACGAGCAGAATCCGTTAAGTTCTATTTGGTTCAATCTGGTATTCATCCCTCCCGACTTTCTGTCGAAGGTTATGGAGAGTCTCAGCCGGTTGCCTCCAATAAAACTCCTACCGGAAAAGCTCAAAACCGTCGAGTGGAGTTAGTGGTAAAAAATTAAACAAAACAGAATGGTTCACAAATCTATATGCACGATATTATTCTTAGAGGTTCTACTTTTTTATTAGACTGAATAATAGGAAACCATGGGCTCGCCCATGGTTTCTTTACTTAAAAGACATATGCAATTTTCTCTAATTTTCTATGAATACTATCTATTTCCAGACCTATATAGAAATTGTGAAAATTGTCCTGTCCGGGGAGTCATCGAATTTCCGTTCTTCTATTTTTTGCTGAAGGTTTTTATGTTTCAGAATATTGATAAAAAATCTTGATGTTATGCTAGAATAAAAATAGTGATTCAAAAGCTGTTAAATGATGAAAGTATATTTAATGATAGGGTTCAACCCAAATCAAGAATTAACTACAAGTCAATGTCTATTAGAAATTTATTTTCACGATTTAGGTTTATTTTATGAAAAATGTTCAGAACCTTACCAGGCAAAATAAAAATACTTTTAAGATAACAAATAAATACTTGACATCACCTACAATTAGGGTATAATGAGTTGTCACTTGAACAAAGTGAAATTGCTATAAACAATTAGTATATAGCATTGGAATATCAATCTTCCTTCCGAAGATTGATATGCAGTAATATATAAAATAGAGACTTTTCTATCTTGATACACTTTACCTCTAAATAAAATGTTACTGAAAAATATTAGAAAAAGGAGGTAAATAATATGCAAGGTAGTAAACTCTATGTCGGGAATTTAAGTTATTCCGTAACCAATGAACAGCTGGAAGAACTCTTTGGTAATCATGGCACTGTGAAAAGTGTCAATATTATCGAAGGCAAAGGCTTCGGATTTGTGGAAATGTCTTCTTCAGAAGAAGCCCAAAAGGCCAAAGAATCTTTAAATGACACTAATTTCAATGATCGTCCGTTAAAGATTGATGAAGCCAGGCCCCCAAGGCCCAGAAGTGAATATAACAGCAACCGACCCAGAAGAGACTTTGAGGATAATCGTAGACGTTATTAGTCACTCTATTCTAAAGAAAAATACAAACCCCTTTGGTAATACTGCTAAAGGGGTTTTTTGTAATTGGGATGTTTAACCGGGATAAGCTGTAGCCTCCTTATATATTGTAGAATATTAAGAATCAAGCCAGCCAATGAGTGGAGCATTGTTTAAAATAACAGCATTACGACTATACCTTCAGATATAATTTAATATTTTCTAAGTATTCTTTGTATTTTCATAATGGTTTGTAAACAGAGAGGTTTAATTCAGAAAACGAAGAGAGCTGGTTGATATGGCAAACATGAAAAAGGGAGAGGATTTCCTTGATGCCTTTGATAAAAGGAGCCTTGATATCATTAAGGAAGAGTTTGAAAATGAAGGTCAATGGAAAAAATCAGGAACAACCTTTTTTTCTACAACAGAAAGCTCTATTGAGCCCAGCTTCGAAAGTGATCATAAAATAGATGATTATGTTAAAATGTATCTCAAAGAAATTCGTTATGCCAAGCTCTTAACAAAATCTAAAGAGGCTGAGTTAGCTAAAAGAATAGAAACGGGAGATGAGGAAGCCAAAAAGATTTTGGTACAATCGAATTTGAGATTAGTTGTCAGCATTGCTAAACGGTATGTGGGAAGAAAGGTACTCTTTTTAGATTTGATCCAGGAAGGCAATATAGGTTTAATCCATGCTATAGAAAAGTTTGATTATCGAAGAGGGTATAAG
>JAFGSC010000208.1 GCA_016934875.1 Candidatus Atribacteria bacterium | reverse complement strand
TTTCATCTAAGGGTATCTGTTTTTTGCTTCGTTCAAATCTTGACTCCTTCACTCCTAATTCATAGGCTAAATCCTCTAAATCACAAGAACCATTTTTCTCGCAGGTCATACAATCTAAAGGATGACTGGCTATTAAAAGTTCCAATACTATCCTGCGGGCTTTAAGAACTCGTTCGCTGTGAGTATGGATTACCAAGCCCTCCCTTATAGGAAAAACACAAGAAGCAACTAGGGTAGGGGCACCTTCCACTTCTACCACACATACCCGGCAGGAACCAGGAGTAAATCCAAGTTCAGGCATAGCACACAGAGTAGGTATTTTAATGCCTAATTCTGTAGCAATTTCTAATATAGTTTTACCCTCTTGTGCCATTACCTCCTGTCCATCTATAGTTATTTTGACTTCTTTCATCATTAATTTATTCTCCTTCTTTTATTTAACTAAGATTTTTAATTTTTATCTTTTATAATACTTTTCAAAAATTCTTTTCAACTTTTTATTTTTTATAAAAAAATACTTACTTTATTAATAGATTATTATATTCTTCGGGAAAAAGATTTAATGAATTTAATAAAGAATTAGGAGCACTTTGACCCAGTGGACAGAAAGAAGCCTCTTGCATATTTTCTCCTAACAATTTTAAAGTATCAATATCATCGGCTTTGCCCTTCCTCAAACTAATTTTATCCAATATTTCATAGATATATCTGGTACCTTCGCGGCAGGGAGTACATTTCCCACAGGACTCATGAACAAAAAATTTCATGCAACATTTCATAAAATCTATCACTGAAACTGTCTCATTCATAATTAATATGGCACCAGACCCCAGACTATAACCTACTTTTTTCAGAGATTGAAAATCAAGGGGGACATCTAAAAATTCCGAAGAAAGAATATTACCAGCAGTGCCTCCTATTTGGGTCATTTTAAAATTCCCGGAAGACATGCCTCCTGCATAATCATAAATAATCTCCCTTAGAGTAACGCCCATAGGAACCTCAATTACACCCGGACGGTTTATATGTCCTAATACTGCATAAACTTTAGTGCCGGGGGAATTTTCTGTTCCAAATTTTTTAAACCATTCGGCACCATTCAAAATAATCGGGGCAATATTTGCAAAAGTCTCTACATTGTTTATATTGGTAGGTTTAGTTAAAAATCCAGATTCAGCAGGAAAAGGTGGTTTAAATCTTGGTTGCCCTCTAAAACCTTCCATTGAATTTAAAAGAGTCGTTTCTTCTCCACAGACATAAGAGCCTGCTCCGATTTTAATTTTTACCTCAAAATCAAAATCTGTTCCAAATATATTCTTTCCTAAAAGACCTAATTTTTCAGCATCTTCTATTGCTTTTTTTAACCTTTGAATAGATAGCTGGTATTCGCCGCGAATATAAATATAACCGATATTAGCCCCTATGGCATAACCGCAGATAGCCATTCCTTCTAAAACTTTATGAGGGTCACCTTCCATAATTAAACGATCTTTAAAAGTACCGGGTTCTCCCTCATCAGCATTACAAATAATATATTTTGGAGTTATCTTAGCTTTTGCGGCAAAAGACCACTTTAAACCGGTAGGAAAACCTGCACCCCCTCTTCCCTGTAGTCCGGAATTTTTTACTATTTGTATAATATCTTCGGGTGTTTTTTCTTTTAAACCTATACCTAATGCCTCATAACCACTTACTCCAATGTATTCCTCAATGTCTTCCGGATTAATTTTACCGCAGTTATCTAAAACAATTCTTCCATGATACTGCATTTTTCGAGAATCATTGTCTAATAAATCTATTTCTGGTTGCAATTTCTCAATAAGGAGCAATTTTTTATAAGGCCTACCTTTTACAAATCTTTCCTGAACAAATTCGACTACATCTTCTTCGGTTACATTTCCATACATTTCCCCGGTAGGATAAATACCTACCACTACTCCTTTATTAACCGGCCCTATACTTCCGGTTTCAACTACCTGGATTTGTTCAGAAAAACCCTGTTTGTTTATCTCAGTAATCAATTTTGTTTTTATCTTTCTTGCTCCGGAAAGGACAGTATTTCCATCAATACCAATTAAAATTTGGGCGATGCTTCTTTTTTTCATAACTATTTCCTCTCCTTTTCTTGAATTTGCTCTAATATCTCATTAATCTTCTTTTCATCCAAATTTCCGTATGCTTCATCATTAATCATCATTGCCGGAGCTACCCCACAAATTCCCAGACAACTTGTTGCTTCTAAAGTAAAGAGACCATCTTTTGTTGTCTCTCCCACTTTAATGCCTAATTTTATTTCTACGGCATCGAAAATAGTTTGAGCACCTAATATATGGCAAGGAGGACTTTCGCAAATTCTGATTATATATTTACCGCGAGGAATAAAACTATACATGGTGTAAAAAGAAGCAGTCCCTTTAATGTCAGATACCGGTATCTTCATTTCCTCACTTAAGGTTTTAATATTCTCTTCACTAATATAATTTTGGTCACTTTGATTCTGAATATCATGTAAAATCTGCAGTAAATTCTCTCTTTTATTACCATGTTTTTTAATGATTTCTTTTACCCTTGCTATCATAACCCCTCCTCTTCTTTCTTAAATTCACAGCGTAAGCATCTTTCAGATTCCTTACAAGCAGTTGTTCTATCCCACGTCTTTTCAACTTCCGTGTAAGAATCTCTTTTTTCTACAGGAACTAATATATTCTTTGCACGTTTATAATCTACCGGTTCTTCTTCCGGGTCAAACGCTACTTCGATAGGATCCATAATATTCCAGGGATATTCCTCTTGGCCATCAGTTAAATATTTATCTATAGCCTCAGCTGCCTTCTGTGCCTGCCCGATTGCCTCTACCACAGTAGAAGGACCGGTTACCACATCACCACCGGCAAAGATATCTTCTGACATTGTCTCACCTTTATGAGAAGCACAACAGATAGTATTGTCTCTATTCAGTTTAACCAACTCTTTATCAAATAAACCATTTAGAGATGGCTTCTGGCCAATAGCTAAAATCAATAGATCGATTTCTCTAAAAAACGAAGATGCTTCTATCTCAACAGGTCTACGCCGACCCGATTTATCAAATTCACCAAGCCGCATATTCAAAAATTCAACTGCCAACTTATTGTTACCATTTGACTTAATTGATTTGATATTTTGTAGAAGCTGTATTTTTATTCCTTCATTTTCTGCTTCTTTAATTTCCTCTATCTCCGCCGGCATTTCTTCTCTGGTTCGGCGATACACGATGGTTACATCTGCCCCCATTCTCTTGGCAGTTCGGGCTGCATCTATAGCGGTATTTCCACCACCAATAACTACTACCTCCCTGCCAACAGAAATTTTTTCATTATTATTAATTTTATATAGAAAATCCAATCCACTCATCACTCTATTGTTATCATCTGCACCTTCAATTGAAGGCATCATTGAATCCCCCGTTCCTATGGCAATATAAAAGGCCTTAAAACCTTGTTTTCTGAGTTCATCGATGGTGACATCTTTTCCAATTTTAGTATTAGTTTTTATCCTTACTCCATATTGACATAAGGCCTGAATTTCTTTTTCCACAATATCTTTAGGAAGCCTATAGGAAGGGATGGCATAGGTAAGCATGCCTCCGGCTTTAGTTTCGGACTCAAAAACAGTGACTTCATATCCCAGCATAGTTAAGAAATATGCATTGGACATTCCGGATGGACCTGAACCGATTACTGCTACCTTTATTCCATTAGAATCTTTCTTTTCCGGGAAACATTTTAGATAATCATCTATTGAATCAGCCATAAACCTCTTTACGGAACGAATATTTACTGCTGAATCAATATCATTTCTACGGCATTTTGCCTCACATGCATGAGGGCACACTCTTCCGCAAACTGCTGGAAATGGGTTATTCTTTAAATGTATGGCTAAAGCTTTTTTAACATTACCTTCCTTAGTATAAGCAAGATAAGCTGGCACATTTACTGAAGCTGGACAAGCATTCGAACAAGGAGAATAGACAAGTTCGGCACATACTCCAGCCCGGCACTTTTTATCTCGAATATGCTCTATATATTCATCTCTAAAATATCGTAAGGTAGATAAAATGGGATTAGGAGCAGTTTGTCCCAAAGCACAAAGAGCACTATCTTTTATTGGGTAAGACAGTTCTTCCAGGGTATCCAAATCTTCCATCTTACCTTTTCCCTGACAAATTCTGGTGAGGATTTCCAACATTATTCTGGTACCTTCTCTGCAAGGGGTACACTTTCCACAGGATTCTTCCTGAATAAATTCCATAAAATAACGGGCTAAATCTACCATACAGGTATCTTCGTCCATAACGATCAATCCACCTGAACCCATAATAGCTCCAAGTTCTTTCAGTGATTCATAATCAACCTTTACATTGAGATGTTGGACAGGAACGCATCCCCCGGAAGGTCCCCCAATTTGTATTGCTTTTAATTTCTTATTATTAGGACAACCTCCTCCAATATCGTAAATAATGGTTCCCAAAGGCATGCCAAT
>JAFGSC010000207.1 GCA_016934875.1 Candidatus Atribacteria bacterium | reverse complement strand
TGAATGATATTTCTTCTGGTATAAGGAAGATAGCCTTCAAAGACATCATTGGAACGGGCAATTAGAGCACATCTAAATTTAAGATATCCTTTAGCATCTTTAAACGGAATTTTTACCACATAACACCCGTGAGGAGATTGAGCGTGTAAATTATTCCTGGGAATCGATTCCGGAATTTCATCAAATTCGGTTAAAGGAATCTTATCTCCCATTTGAAATAAAATATTGGATATTTCCTTGATGAAAGGATTGGGCTCTGTCTTGATTCTACTTTCTGCTACCATTAAAAATTTATCTGAATTTGTATAATTAAATACTTCTTTTTTGTTTTTTGCCAGCGCAATGTTTTCTTTTTTCATCCATCCTTTATAAATCATGCTTTGAATATAATACCACTTTCCATCTTTGCTTTGATGCAAAATTGCTAATGGGCTCCCCACAGGCAGGATGGTCAGCTGAAAAAGATCAAAATCGATATACTTTGGTTCTTCGGCAAATACAGTGTCCGTAGGGAAAGCCCTTACATCTTCTCTCTTTATCAACATGCCCCATTCTACTCGAATTTCATTAGATATACCCTCAAAATTGGCTTGATACAACACTTCTTCCTTGACTGTTTTAGATATTTTCTTAGCGTGGATATCATAACAAGTCTTGATAGGTAATACTTCCTCAGAGGAATAGCTCTTCATAGTATGTAATAATTCTCCTCTGGTTATCGTCTCAGGATATGTTTCCAAATCATATAACCATTCAGCAAATCCTTTGGATTTCATTTTTCTAAAAGATTTTTTATTAAATTCTATTATCTCTTGTTCATTTAATATTAGTTTTTCTGCATCTCCTATTTTTTCTATCCAGTATTCCGGTTTTAACATAAACCCTTCGACATTCGGGGCACATACGGGTGGTTGCATTGTTTTTTTTATCATTGACTAACTCTCCAATTTACATTAAGGTGAATCATTGTCTTGTTTTATTCTTTTTCAAAGGTTCCAAATTTTACGATTTCTTCATCTTCCATCAGTGTTTTACCCCGGGCAATAGCATGTTTTATTTTAAGCGACTCTTTATCCAAAACAATAATATCTGCATCCTTTCCCGCTCTTATTTCTCCCTTTTTATCCAATTTTAAATGTTTGGCAATATTGGTAGAAGTTACATGAATCGCCTCCTCTATAGAAAATTTTTCTTCTTTTACCATGTTAACAAATTCCTGATGCAGAGACGAGACAGATGCAATACTCATGCCCACAAACTCTTTCTTTTCATTAAATTTTGGAAGACTGCCATTCCCATCGGAACTAATGGTAATTTTTTCTATTGAAACACCATTTTTTAGCAGTTCTTTAATGGCCTTGCCAGGTATTATGCTATGAATTGATTTTTCTTCCCCTGAAACGCCGGCAGTTAAATCGATATATCCACCTATTTTGCCAAATTCCACAACCTGTCGAAAAAGCTTTTCATCTTTTTTATTACAATGAGTCGGCGCAAACTGTTCTACCGGTATTTCTGTGTTTTTAATAATATCAAACAAGTAGCTTAAACCCTGTTTTTCACCTCCCATATGTATATGAACCACCCCTGCTTTTCCTGCAAGTACTCCGCCGGCTCTTGCCTCAGAGGTAGCTCTTCTAAATTCATCTAAGGTAGGATGGGAAGCCCGATGGTCGGACAAGGCTATTTTTAGACCAATGACTTTATCAATTAAAATGATGTCAGATAAAATGCTTTCGGTGATGGTTGGCGAAGGATATTCGTATGCCCCGGTATATATCCAGGTACTTATCCCTTCTTGTTCCAATGCTCTTGCTTTCATCAAAAGGGCTTTTAATGACCTGGCAAATCCATCTGTACCCAACAAACCTACCACTGAAGTTATGCCTGCTTTCACAAATTCACTTAATTGGATGGGTGGCGTTCGATATTGAGGTCCTCCTTCCCCACCGGCGCCATTCATATGAACATGTTGGTCAATATGGCCGGGAATGATAATACACTTTGAAGCATCAATGATTTTTATATTTTTATCCATTGCATTTAATGCTGATGTTAAAATATTTTGGTCAATAAAAAATATTTTTTCATTGATAACCAGTATATCTTTTTTTCCTTTAGGCTCAGGTGCATATACCTCTCCATTTTTTATTAATAAGATACTCATCTTGCCTCCACATAAAATTTATTTTATCTCTTTTGTCATTTTTCTATTAAATGTAATGTAGCCCTTACTTATATATTCAACATGACTTGAAAAAAATCCTTTTTTTCTAAGAAAATAATTTTGAAGAGTTTTTGATTAAGAATTTATTGGAAATAGATAAGAAGGTAACTCGTTATGAGATTGATCTATTTTTTGTTTTTAATGAAATTTTGTATATTGTTTATTCTCATATCTCTCTTTTACTTGGGCAACAAAGGTGTCAATTCTCATTTCTCTTGTACTATCCTGAAACCCATCATACTCTATAGACACAAAGGGAATGTTATTATTGTCTTTTCTGAATTTTGGAATAAAGCCATCTACAATCAATCCTGGCATACAGTTAAAGGGAATAACGCTCATAATGCCATCCAACCCCCTTTTTGCATAATCTACTGCTTTTCCCATGCTTACTATGGCCTCTCCGCCAATATAATGTCTAATGTATTTTTCACCATTTGATACTATTTCTTGTGCAGTGATATCCTTAAAACCTTGCATATATGGTAAGGTTGCTTTAAATAAGATGTGCTCACACCCAATCATAAATCTATATAATATTGATTTCAAAATCCATTCTCTTAAATATTCCTTTTTTTTATTTAAGCTTAATTTTTCTTTTGCATAAAGAGAAGTAAGATAATAAGAATAAATAAGATATTCTGTTGCCGGAGCTAACCAAGTTTCTATTCCTTTTTTTTCAAGCTTTCTTATAACATATTGATTGGCTGGCTCATGAAGCCTTACAAAGAATTCACCGACTAGGCCTATCTTTGGTTTTTTTTCATTGGTTCTTTTCACTTTAGAAAATTCTCCTTGAGCTTTTCCTAATATTTCTTCAACAGGAGATGAATTTCTATCCAATAAATGAGAGAAAAATACCCTCCCAGC
>JAFGSC010000206.1 GCA_016934875.1 Candidatus Atribacteria bacterium | reverse complement strand
GAAATGCCTTCCTCCTTAGCGGCAATTCCAATGCGAGTAATCCATAATCTTCTGAAATCTCTTTTTCTCGCTCTTCGATCACGATAAGCATAAGATAAAGATTTTCTAACTGCATCCTTAGCAGTTCGAATTAACTTGCTCTTTCCACCCCAGTAACCTTTGGCAAGATTTATTATCTTTTTTCTTCTGTTTCGCGATGCAACACTACTATTTACTCTAGGCATAGATTTCTCCTCATCCAATTTTTTGATTCATTTCTTTGAAATAAACAAAATAATTTTTAATTAAACCTATTTCATTGATAGGGCAATAAGTGTTTAATTTTTTTGCTGTCACTCTTATCGATCAAGGTCAATTTAGCTAATTGCCTCTTTCTCTTTGGGGTCTTTTTGGTTAAGATATGACTTTTATAAGCCTTTGAACGTTTAATTTTTCCAGTGCCTGTTATCTTAAAACGTTTTGCAGCACCACGATGTGTCTTCATTTTCGGCATATTTATTTATCCTCCGTTATTCGGTAATCAAAACAATATCATCAAGTACTTTTGTTAGAAATAAGAATTAAAGTCATATTTTTCCCTTCTAATTTCGGTTTTATCTCCACTTTAGAAAATTCGCTTGTTTCTGATATCACTCGATTTAAAAGCTCCCAGCCTGCATCAATAAATTTCATCTCTCTACCTCTGAACATAACCGTAACTTTGACTCGATTTCCTTCTTGAAGAAATTTATAAACTTGCTTTATCTTAAATTCATAATCATGATCACCAATATTTGGTCGAATTTTTATCTCCTTCAAGCCTGTAATTTTTTGTTTCTTCTTTCCCTGCTTTACTTGTTTTTCCAGCATGTAACGATACTTTCCATAATCCATGATTCGACAAACAGGCGGATTCGCTTCAGGGGAAACCTCTACTAGGTCAAGATTATTCTTTTGTGCTTCTTCTAATCCAATTTCTTTATCAACCAAGCCAAGTTGCTTTCCATCAAAATCAATGAGCCTTATTTTCTTGGCTTTGATTTCATGATTCACCCGAAATGTAGATTTTGACTTTATTTCACATTCCTCCTTTTATAGGGCTTTCTTCATTTTTTTCAATTCACCATCAAAATATCTGCTAAAAGACTATAGCATATTGTATTTTTTTAGTCAACACAGTTTATATTAATTAATACAATGATTACTATAAACTAATACAGAATCATTGACGTATTCTAAAACGCTTTACATTCTTAAGGCAATGTCTTGTTTTTAATTTCCAAATGAATCTTTTGAATAAAGGAATCAACCGTTGAAGGGCCTAAGTCCCCTTTTCCCTGTTTCCTGACCCTAACTAAATTATCATCAATTTCCTTGTCGCCAAAAATTAACATATAAGGTATTTTCTGTAGCTCAGCATTTCTTATTTTTGCCCCAATTTTATCATTATTTTCGTCAAGTTCTACCCTGATCCCTTGGTCATTTAATGTCTTCTCAAGATCTTTTCCATAGGATATATGCCTATCCGCAATAGGCAATAAACGCACTTGCACCGGGGCAATCCAGGTAGGTAATAGACCGGCAAATTGTTCAATTAAAATTCCGATAAAACGTTCCAAACTACCCAGTATTGTTCGATGAAGCATCACTGGTCGATCCTTCTCGCCCAGTTGATTAATATAATAAAGATCAAACAGCTCAGGCATAAGGAAATCAAGTTGAATCGTCCCGCATTGCCAGCTTCTCCCTAGGCAATCCTTCAGATGAAAATCAATTTTAGGACCATAGAAGGCACCATCACCTTCATTAATTTTATAAGACAATTTTTTTTCATCGAGAGCGTCTTTTAAACTACTTGTTGCTTTTTCCCAAATCTCATCTGAACCCATTGCATTTTCTGGTTTAGTGCTTAGTTCAATATGAAAATCAAAACCAAAGGTGCGATAAAAAAATCCTTCAAATTCAATAAGATTTTGAACTTCCTGTTTAATCTGATTTGGCATCATATAAATGTGCGCATCATCTTGGGTAAAAGATCGAACACGAAATAATCCATTTAATACACCTGATAATTCATGCCGATGCACTAATCCCAATTCAGCTACCCTCATAGGAAATTCTTTGTAGCTGTGTAATTTATTTTTGTATACCAGAATACCACCGGGACAATTCATAGGTTTAATGGCAAAATCCTGATCGTCTATTTTGGTAAAGTACATATTTTCTTTATAATGATCCCAATGCCCGGACTGAATCCATAGAGCTTTATTCAAAATAATGGGGGTTTTAATTTCCTGATAACCTTGTTTACGATGCTCTTCTCTCCAAAAATTTTCTAATAAGTTGCGTATAATCATTCCTTTATGATGAAAAAATGGAAATCCTATGCCTTCATCATGAAAACTAAATAAATCAAGCTCTTTACCTATTTTCCGATGATCTCTTCGCTTGGCTTCTTCAAGCATATCCAGATATTGCGTTAATGCTTCCTGAGAGTTAAAAGATGTACCATAAATTCTTTGCAACATTTTATTTTTTTCGTTGCCTCTCCAATAAGCACCTGCAACACTGAGTAATTTAAATGCCTTAATTTTTTTTGTTGAAGGAAGATGAGGCCCTCGACATAAATCAATAAAATCACCCTGTAGATATAAGCTTACTTCTTCATCGGTTATTTCATTTAATAGCTCTACTTTATATATTTCGCCTTTACTTTCAAATAAGCGGACTGCCTCTTCTTTTTTTACAACTTTTCTTTGAAAAGGTAAATCCTTCTTGGCAAGCTCTTTCATTTTCCCCTCTATAGCGGGGAAATCATCAGGAGTAAATGTATGTTCTGTATCAAAATCATAATAAAAACCTTCTGCAATTGCCGGACCAATCGCCAATTTTGTACCGGGATATAATTCCTGAACTGCTTGGGCCATTAAATGAGATGTACTATGAAAGAAGATCTCTTTCCCTTCTTCGGAATCGAAAGTTATTGCCTCGATTTTGTCTCCTTCTTGGGGTACATCATAAAGATCTTTTTTAAATCCATTAGCCTTTACAGCTAACGCTTTTTGCGCTAACTGAGGGTTAATTTCTTTTAGAATTTCATTAAATGTTGATTGTGCATTCACTTTTGTTGTTTCACCATTCCATAAAACAACACTTATATCTTTCATTTTATACCTCCAAAATAGAAAATCTCACGTTCCAAAACATGAGATTTTCTATAAGATACTCATTAATCTGTCTAAAATTGCCTTTCTCAGTTTCTTAATAAAAATGGTGGGCGGTACTGGGATTGAACCAGTGACCTCTTCCGCGTCAAGGAAGCATTCTTCCACTGAACTAACCGCCCACGCTTTTGTATTTTATTTCAATATGGAGGCGGCACTCGGATTTGAACCGAGGATGAAGGATTTGCAGTCCTCTGCCTTCCCGCTTGGCTATGCCGCCCAACAAATCATAGAAAAATATGGAGCGGAAAACGGGATTTGAACCCGCGACCCTCGCCTTGGCAAGGCGATGCTCTACCGCTGAGCTATTTCCGCTAAAAAAATAATATAAGAGATATGGTGCCGAGACCCAGAGTTGAACTGGGGACACGTGGATTTTCAGTCCACTGCTCTACCAACTGAGCTATCTCGGCAATCTTAAAAAGATTTTAAATGGCGGGGTCGACGGGATTTGAACCCGCGATCTCCTGCGTGACAGGCAGGCGTGTTAAACCGAGCTGCACTACGACCCCTTTTCTATAAAAATGGTAGGCGGAACAGGGCTTGAACCTGTGACCCCTGGCTTGTAAAGCCAGTGCTCTCCCAACTGAGCTACCCGCCCAAATCGCTCTTTTTAAACGGCAAGCTCTATTATAACATCTCTTTATTTTTTTGTCTATAAAAAACTAACATAAAAAACTTGATAGATCCATTGAAAATCTTACGTTCTTTAGATCTTAGATAGGTAACTTATGTGTCATCTCTCAGATATCAAAAAGGAATATCGTCTTCATTTGAATTTTCAATATTTTCCTGATTCTCTTCTTGTTGGAATTCTTCAGCAAATGAATTTTCACCTATCTTTTTTACCTTATTTTTCTCATCCGTTGTTCCCTGAACATTATCGGTATCTCTTAAGTAATCCAAGAATTGAATACTGCGAGCACTAATTTCAAATGTTACTCTCTTATTGCCATCTTTATCCTGCCAATTGTTTGATCTTAATTCACCATTGACTGCAATTCTTCTTCCCTTTTTTAAAAATTGTGAACAATATTCGGCTTGTCTCCCCCAAACAGAAACATTGATAAACATGGTGTCTTCAATATTATTTCCTTCCTGATTTTTATAACTTCGGTTTATGGCAAGGCCAAACTTACATACTGCATTCCCGGAAGGTGTATATCTCAATTCCGGGTCTCTCGTTAAACGGCCTATGCCCACAAAACAGTTCAAGTCACCAAAAGAAGCCATAATACAAATCCCTCCTTTAAAATTAATCAAAAGTTCATGAATAGCCTATGGGTCAATTCAACACAATATTTACTAACTTATTAGGTACAAATATCGTTTTAAGTATTTTCTTCCCTCTCACCCATTTTTCTATCTTTGGTAAGCCTAACACAAGCTTAATAACTTTCTCCTCCTCACAATTTCTAACAACCTTAATTTTATCTCTTAATTTACCATTAATCTGAACAATAACCAGAATCTCCTCTTCTTGTAAAATCTTTTGGTCATATTGCGGCCATTGGATTTGATAAAGACTGACATCATGACCAGTTTGATGCCACAATTCTTCACAAAAATGTGGTGCAATGGGATTAAGAAGTTTGATCATTACCTCAATAATATTTTTAAGTATTATTCTTTCCTGGCGATTCATTTGAGATGATTTCAAATCATAGCTATAAAGGTCATTCAACAATTCCATAATGGCGCTAATGGCAGTATTAAAGTGAAATCTGTTTTCTATATCTTCAGTAACCTTTTTTATCGTTTGATGCATTTTTCTTTCAAGCAATTTAACCTCTTTACGTATAGCCTTACCCTGAATATTGGACTGTTCTGTTTCTTCAAATATTGATCGGGATAAATAAACATACCGCCAGACTCTATTTAGAAATTTTTCTGCTCCCTCAATCCCTTTATCGCTCCATTCCATATCAACTTCGGGAGGGCTAGCAAAAAGTATCATGACTCTTGTACTATCCACACCAAACTGATTGAATATATTTCCAGGTGTTACTACATTTCCCTTTGATTTCGACATTGCGGCGCCATCCTTACAAACCATTCCCTGAGTAAAAAGACGTTTGAAGGGTTCCTTAAATGGCACATAACCCATATCATAAAGGGCTTTTACAAAAAACCTTGAATATAACAGATGCAATATGGCATGTTCTACTCCTCCGATATATTGATCTACAGGCATCCAGTAGTCTAATTCTTCTTTTTCAAATGGTTTATTTTCCAAATGGGGTGAACAAAACCTCAGGTAATACCAGGATGAGCAAACAAAGGTATCCATGGTATCTATTTCTCTTTTTGCCTTGCCTCCGCACTTAGGGCATGTCGTATATAAAAATTTTTTACTCGATAGCAGGGGAGATAAACCAGTAGGTTTAAAATCAACATCGTCCGGCAAATAAACAGGAAGGTCCTCCTCTGGTACCGGAACTATGCCACATTTTGGACAATAGATAATGGGAATAGGAGCACCCCAATAGCGTTGTCTAGAAATTAGCCAATCTCTTAAACGATAGTTGACTTCTTTCTTTCCGATTTCTTTTTCTTCCAGATAATCAATAATCAATCTCCTCGCTTCGGAACTGAAAAGTCTATTAAACTGACCAGAATTAACCATGGTCCCTTCATCGGAATAAGCCTCCTGAAGTGTTTCATTTGAAAGTTCTTTATGCTTCGGCTGGATGACTACTCTAACTGGAAGATGATACTTCCTGGCAAATTCTAAATCTCTTTGGTCATGTGCGGGTACAGCCATTACCATACCTGTGCCGTATTCCATTAATACATAATTCGCTACCCAAATAGGTACTTTCTCCAGATTCATGGGATTAATCACATATCTTCCAATGAAACATCCTTTTTTTTCAGCTATGGCTAAATCTTTTTCTGAGATATTTTCCTTTGCTATTTCTTCCTTAAATCTTCTAACCGGTTCTTCAAAAGAAGTACCTTTCGTTAGCTTTTCGACCATTGGATGTTCGGGAGAAAGAACAAAAAAAGTTACTCCAAAAAGCGTATCTGGTCGAGTTGTAAAAACAGATACGGTTTCATTACTTTCAGCGATACTAAATCTTACCCTTGCTCCTTCGCTACGACCTATCCAATTCCTTTGCATAGTCAATACACGTTCAGGCCACTCTTCAAGGAGATTCATATCGTCCAAAAGCTGTTGCGCATAATCGGTAATCTTAAAAAACCATTGGGATAGCTCCTTTTTAATAACCTCAGTGCCGCATCTTTCACATTTGCCATTGACCACTTGTTCATTCGCGAGGACAGTTGCACACGATGGACACCAATTAACTACCGCTTTCTTTTTATATGCCAGTCCTTTTTGATATAGCTGTAAAAACATCCATTGTGTCCATTTGTAATATTCAGGACTACAAGTTGAAATTTCTCGATTCCAATCATACGATATTCCCATTGTCTTTAAGGTATTTTTCATTTTCTGG
>JAFGSC010000023.1 GCA_016934875.1 Candidatus Atribacteria bacterium | reverse complement strand
GTAATTCCTAACTCAGGGTGCCCTGGTGTTTTTGAGCCAAGTTGCCTGAAACTCTGGATATCATCTAATGTAATTTCATAGCCGGATAAATATAAAAGTGCGTATAACAACATTGATCCATGTCCAGCTGAAAGGATAAATCGATCCCGGTTAGGCCAATCCGGTTCACTTGGATCATAATTCAATATTTCCCCAAATAGCACTGCTCCAATCTCAGCACAGCCTAAAGGCAAACCAGGATGGCCAGAATTGGCTTTTTCAATTGCATCTACCGATAAGCCCCTAATGATTTTGGCAATTTCTTTAATCATCTTCTTTACCTTTCTCTTATTAAATTCTATATTAACTTCAGAGTAATTTCCCGCTCAACGAAAATATAATTTGTTTGACCATAGATTGAACCAGAATGACTATTTTTCTCTTAGGAGAACCTTGTTAAGCTGTTCATCAATTCTCAATTCAATTATTCTAACAAAACGTGTAAGGTATTTCTCTGATCTTTTTGGATTTGCGCAATATTTTAGCTTGATATATGGAAAAGGTTTTTAATCGTTAGATATGATATGATCCTTGTTATCCTGTTTTAGGATTTCCACTCGATCAACTTGGTCTATTTCTTCTAATTTAACTTTTATAATTTCGCGGTGAGATGTTGGCACATTCTTCCCTACATAATCAGCTCGAATAGGGAACTCACGGTGCCCTCTGTCAATCAATACAAATAACTGGATACACTTTGGCCTTCCCAAGTCGATGATAGCATCCATAGCGGCTCTAATGGTTCTACCAGTATAAAGGACATCATCAATTAATAAAATCTTTTTTTCAGTAATTTGAAAGGGTATCTCTGTATTCATCATCATAACCCTGGGCTGTTTTTCCTTTAAATCATCACGATAAAGTGTGATATCCAACACTCCTACTGGAATTCTTAATGATTCGATATGATAAATATTTTCAGAAATCCTTTTTGCCAAAAATTCTCCTCTAGTCTGAATACCTATGATGCTTAAATTCTCTACACCCTTATTTTTTTCAATAATTTCATGTGAAATCCTGAGCAACGTTCGGTCAATATCTTGCTTATTCATAATGATTGAAGTATGATCAGAATTTTTTATCATTCTTTTTGATCCATCCATTGCTAAAAAAGATAGAAAAAGTAGGAAAACATTTTCATTATATCATCATATTACCTTAGAATAATCCAAATCTCAACTTGTGATTCTGAAATACTTTTAAGAAATAATGAATCGGGGAAATCTGAAAACACTTTTATCATACAGTCTAAAAACATGATGATGAAAAGATTATGATGCATTATTGTCTATTCTTGTCATCAAAATTAAAATTATACTCTATTTTTTCTAAGTTTTATTGTCTGTTGCGAAAGAATAAATCAAAACTGATGGACGAAAATACCACTCCTTACTTTTGGATCAAACCAGGTTGACTTTGGAGGCATAATCTCATTATGGTCAGATATCTCCATTACTTCATTAGCTGTGGTGGGATAGAGGGTAAAGGCGATTTTTGAACCATTTTTTATCTCTTGATCGAGTATGGATAAAGAGTTTTGACCACCAATAAATCCAATCCTTTTACTTTTTTGAGGATCAACGATATCTAACAATGGAAACAGCACTTGATTTTGTAATATCGCTACATCCAAGTGATCAACAAAATCATCACTCAAGATTGAATTGCTCTCTTTCAAAAACAATCTATACCACTGTTGATTCAAGTTCATACCAAATTCATGTTTTTTAGATGGTAAAAATGATTGATTAGGGGTAATCTTTTCAATCATAAAATCTTTTTTCAACTTCTGTAAAAAAAGATTGGGAGAAAATCCTGAATGAATCTTTACTAAACGATGATAACCTAAAATCCGTATTTGGTTATGTGGAACTAATAAGGCAGGAAAATAGAAATACTCCTCACTCAATCGATTCCCTTTTCTTGATGATTTTTGTGCTTGATCTTCCAATCTTGCTACTTCTGCCGCAGCTGCAACTCGATGATGCCCATCAGCAATATAAACATTTTCAATTTCTATAAAAGCTTTTCCCAAAGAAGCCATCATATCTTCCTGGTTTATTTTCCAACAACGATTTCTTACTCCGTCATCTGAGATAAAATCATAGATAGCATTTTGAACTACCTTTGCTCGATTGATGATTATTTCTATCATTTCATCATCCTTAAAAAATATTAACGGGCAACCGGTATGCGCTCTGGTTATTTTTATGTGCTGCACCCTTTCCTTCCAGGGTTTAATTCTGATCTTTTCATGCTTTCTGATCAAACCCTTTTGATAATCCATAATAGACAGGCAAGCTACAAGTCCAGTCCGTTGATAAGAGCCATCGATTTGTTGATAGACATAGAAACACGGTTCCTGCTCTATCATCATAACTTTTCGATCAATCATACTCTTTAAGTTCTTTGCAGCAATTTTGGCTAATTGGGTGTAAGCTATTTTTTTACCCGATGGAATTATTGCCTCAGGTTTTACAACCTTCAGAAATGAATCGGGATTTTCACTGATCACTTGCGCTGCTTCATTTTGCCCGACTACATCATAAGGAGGAGAATTAACATATGAAATTGACTCTGGTGTTGGCCGTAATGCTTTAAAGGGACTAATTTCTATCAAGCATTCCCTCCTTAAGTAATTTATTCTTTTGGTAATCCTCGATCATCTCTATCATTCTTTCACCGATACGGAATTGTGCTTCCTTAGTCGATCCACCAACATGGGGAGTCACACTGATTTTCTCATGCTGAATCAAAGAACTGTTATTGCAAGGTTCCTGGCAATAGACATCAATACCTGCTCCAGCGATCTCCTCATAATCCAGTGCCTTAATCAACGCTTCTTCATTCACTAAATTTCCCCTAGCGGTATTAATTAAAAAAGCACTTTTCTTCATCTTTTTAAATTCCGATTCATCAATTAAAAAGCCTTTATCGCTATGATTCGCAGGTATATGTAAAGAAATAAAATCAGATTGGCCGAGTAGCTCGTCCATCGAAACAGATTTCCAACTCGAATCAACCTCTATCGGTTTAATAATATCAAAATAGACAATTTTCATATCTAAAGCGCTAGCCTTTTTTGCTAATATTCGGCCAATTCTTCCCATTCCAATGACTCCCAAAGTCTTTCCAGAAAGTTCGATCCCTTCACATTGTTTCTTATTCCATTTCTTTTCCCGCATACCGCTATTCGCAATCACAATCTTTTTCGCCAAGACAAACATATGAGCAAGTGCTAACTCTGCCACTGCTAAACTGCTTGCATCTGGTGTATTAACAACTTGAATCCCTTTCGATCGGGCATAATCTGCTTTAATATTATCCATTCCTACCCCGGCCCGAATAATCATTTTCAATATGTTTGTCTGTGCCGCAGAATCAATAACTTCCTCGTTGACTTTTGTGGCTGAACGAACGATAAGAATTTCATTTTCTTTGACTTCACGCAAAAGAGATTCTGCATGATCAATGCTTACATTCACTATAAAACCTTTTTGCTTTAACTGCTCTACAACAAATGGGTCAACTTTATCTTTAATCAGTATATGGATCATACTTTTTCATCTCCTTCTGTTGATAGTATTTCATCTATTACGGTTAACAATTCTTCTATTTCATTGACTTGCATATCTCCCATATGGGCAATTCGAAATGTTTTGCCTTTGAGTTTTCCATAACCATCAGAAATCAGAAAACCTCTTTCCCCAAGCTGACGGTTCAACTCCTTGATCTGGGTCTCTTTAGTATTTTTTATGCAGGTGACTGTATTCGATGTAAATCTTTCATCTGCAAACAATTCATAATTTTCCTTAGCCCATTTCCTAACTCTATCAGCCATGACTTGATGCCTCAAAACACGATTCTTAAACCCTTCTTCCAGGATCAAATCTAACTGGTAATCAAG
>JAFGSC010000205.1 GCA_016934875.1 Candidatus Atribacteria bacterium | reverse complement strand
GGTTATGAGCCATGGCAGAAGACTATACGGGTTAGCGATAGAAAGTCAACTTTCCTAAGTGCTGATTTAGAAAGTACTGGGCAATTTGGTTCAATTGCCATTCGTTGTAACAAGGATATAGCCAGGATCTATATCGATGATCAATTTAAACGCCTAACCCAAAAAGATAAAGATATTACGATAGATAAGATAACAGCAGGTTATCATGATATTAGAATTACCTTGAACGGACATAGCGATTGGTCACAAAGGGTAGAGATAGAGCCCAATCAAAGAATTCGGCTAACGGCTGAACTTTTTGAATTGGAAAAAAACGGAAACAAGGGGACTTTAGAAATTATCTCCAACGTGGATCATGCCCTGATTTATCTTAATGGTGATTATCAAGGGAGAACGTTGGCTAACGGCAGAATTACACTTAGCGATTTATTAGAGGGTAGTTATGAAATTAAGATTACAAAAGAGGGTTACGATGATTATATTTCGAATATTAGCATCTATCCTAACCATATTAAAAGTTTAAGTGTGATATTGCAAATGCAACAGGAAGATAAAGTACCGGAAGTACTAGAGGACGGAGGTTCTATTGCAGTTTACTGTAATGAGGATGGTGCCCGGATTTTTATGAATGGTAATTATATTGCCAATACTTCAAGCGTCAAGGCTACCTTGATCGAGGAATTAAGAGAGGGGCGCTATGAGATTACTGTAATCAAAGAGGGCTATCAGATCTGGCAGGAAGAAGTATATGTTTCTGCAGAAGAAAAGATTTCTATTTTTGCCGATATTTTCAAATCCAAAAAATAATATAAGGTCATTACATCAAATGAGCTAGTGGGTAAAAAGTGTAAAGAGAGTCTTATCAATTTTTGTATCGTATTCAGTACTGTTTTAAAGAATGTTAAATGAAATCCTTATTAAAGCAACGTAGAAAATAGTCATTGAATATTCCGGGTATCAAGTGATAAAATAAAAAATTGTTCGATAATCATCCTTGGGCGAATCAATCAACAAAAAAGATAAATCACAGTCTAGGGTAAGTGTATGAATGCGGAGAAAATGAACGTTATCAAGTGGATTGCAAGAATCATTGCAATGATCATAATTGTGATTGGTTTACCGTTTTATTTTGGTTATGGAAATCCCTTGCCGTTCGCAAAACATGAATATATTTTTTATGACAATCTTTGGTTAACGGTATTTCCGATGATGTTTATTGGTTTAGCATTAGGGTTGAAATATGAGAAAATAGGGGGTTATTTGATCGTAATCTCGTTGTTGATAGGATTTCTTGCTTCTTTTTTCATGGGAAAGGGTTCCAGTCTGCATTTACTGATTTCTTTTGTTGTTGGTATTTTATATTTAGTTGTTGGTTATTACAAGTCATCAAAAAAAATTGATAATTCAATGATGAAAGACAGGAAAGTCAATAGATAAATAATTTTTGGTTCAGTCTTTGAAAACCCTGTCAGTCATCCAATTGTAATTGTTCAAGCAAACTAAAGAAGAAGATAAAATTTTAGAAATATATAAAATTTGATTTGATTATATTAATTCATAATACGAAAAGCCCGATGTTCTTATTGCTACTGTTTACTAGAATAAATTGGATGAGTAGATCCTCGGTTAGCCAATAAAAAATTAGGTCATGTTTATTAACGAATGTAGAAAGCAAAAAATGTAATGCTTTTTCTGCATAAAAAAAGAATTGAGAGTTGTAAGAATGATTAATGCCAACTCTCAATTCAAATCAGGATAGATAGGGTAATATCTTGAAATATAAGTGAGTAAGTCTAATATTTCCATTATAAGAGTTAGAAGCAAGGGAAAAATGTTATCTCAAGACAAAACTTCTTAATTCTAGTCAATTTCTTCTTCAATTTCCAGAATGGTAATTTCTCTTTTTTTAAGCTCTTTGATTATTTTTTGGTAATTTTCTCCGGAAAAAGCATCTTCGGGTGCCACAATTCCTTTTTGCTTGATGTCACCATTACCCAACATCATTGCTCCAATGGATTCGGTAAAGGCAGTCACTCGTCCCATAGCAGAAATATTGTTTCGAGTATCAGCGCCTTCCCACATATAATAATTTATTCTAGTCTTTTTCCCATTCTTCAAACCGGTCACAGTATTCCACATAACACAAATATCTGTTTCTCCTTCTTGTGGTTTTAGTTGTGGTGTTATAACCTGGGATAAAAATTCTCGGGGAGAAACCTTGCATCCTTTAAAATCAATAGGTTCAGTATTAAGCATGCCACAATCTTTCAAGACTTCAATTCCTTCCCAGTGGCCGGGCCAACGTATAGTTTTCTCTAAACATTCTCGTACATTTGATCGGGTATACAAGAAACTGGGCATGCCAGGAGTAATAGCACATTCTAATTCTTCATTAATACCCAGTTGGGTAAATTTGAATTTTTCCAGTTCGTTCATAGCATTTGTTTCGATTATTTTGCCATCTTTACGTATATTTACTTTGATCATATATTCTCTCAGTACATGGTCAAAAGCCCAGGTTATCATGTACCTTAGGGGATGTTTTTTATTACATTCCTGAGATGGAATTCCGCCACAGCGGGCAATGGCAGAATCAACCTGATCCATTTTTCTAATGCCTTCTCCCAGTGTAAAATTAGTAATTCCCGGGGCAAAACCAATACCGTCCACAAAAGTAACGCCTTTATCGATAGCTTTTTGATGTAAATATTCTCCATACTCTTCAAGATTCATTCCAGTAGGAATTCTTAATCCTTCAATTTCGTAAGCATCTGGTTTGCGATGATATTCTTCAAGGATATCAACAATATTAAGACCAACCTCAATAGCCATTTCTACTACCATATAACTGGATTTTCGATCAGGAAGGGCAATCGCTCCTACATCATATTGCTTCATTATTTTTTGAGTTTCTTCCCGTTGATTTATGTCTATTACATGGGGAATGATTTTCTCGCTATTAATCCATTTTTTTACATCATCTAAGGATTTATCATTTCGGCCTGCTATTCCGATAATCCCAACCTGGCCGACACTACTGTTATTAGCTAAATCCCAGGCAACAGTAGAGCCCATTTTTCCTGATCCACCAAAGACTAAAATGTTCATAAAGTACCTCCCTGAATAATATTTGATTTATTGAACTATAGAAACTAAAAGTAATAATCTTGCTAATATAAATAAAAAAAAGACAATCGATGAATAAAGGCTTCATCAATTGTCTTTTTTACTTTTGCATTTTTAAAGTATGATAAAACGCTTTATTCCTTAAGTAGCGCTCCATCATACTTTTATGTAAGATGACAGTCTTATAGTTTTTTGCTATAAGCCCAGCGGAAACGAAAAATTTTTCCGCTTCGGCAGACAAACCTTTCCGGAATCAATATTAAAATTGAATTGTCCGTACTAATTTTGTACTGCTCCTCTACCTTAATAAATCAGAAGATAAAAATTTTTTCAAAGTTCCGGTTATTATTATAGCAATTTAATCTTAAAAATCAAATATAAAATTCTAAAGATTAGATAATTGACCATCTTTACTTGAAAATTTCCATAGGAAATTAAAAATAGCAAAGATAGTCAAGTGCAATAGATTTTCTAAACTGAATAAACATATAACCAAAAATAATGATGGATGTTTAATCTGCATAACTTTGCCGCAATTAGAGCAGTTGGAAGAACTTAAATAAAAGTAAAAGTGATCATTCAAGACCGATAATATGAATAACCATAAATTACAAAAACCATGGAATATTTGTGCCTAAAGGTGATATAAAAATAAATTACGATATCAATATTGATAAACATTTCATGTAAAAATTAAAAGTAATTAAAATGGGCTTAAGCAATATTGAAGGACTATAAAAAATGTCATAAATGGTAGCTAGACAAGTCACTTGCCAATTTTACTCAAGTGATAAGATAGTTTGACACGGTATATTCTAGCGAATATACTATAAATATTTAGCGGGTAACGCTGTTGTCGGATTGAGGAATG
>JAFGSC010000204.1 GCA_016934875.1 Candidatus Atribacteria bacterium | reverse complement strand
CTAGCTCTACGAATGATATCAAGATGTCCGTTGGTAATCGGATCAAAGCTCCCCGGATATACGGCTCTTATCATAAAACCCCTCTCTTCCTCACACTATTCTCGTAAATGAAAAATACTAATCCTATTCCTGCCATATTTCTTCTCCTTTAATAAAAATAATTTTTGCGAATCGTATTTTAAACCACTGCATTGGCAATGTTGAACAAGAATGATGTTATCCCTTTTTAAAATAGAACTAAGTTCAATTTCTTGCAGTGATTTGAATAAATAGTCCACATGATTATAGGGCGGATCTAAAAATATAATATCAAATTTTTGTTGATCATTTTTCAATTGTTCTATTGCTTGAATATAATGACTTTTGATCAAATGAAAGCATTCTCGATGATTGATGATCTCCATATTTTTTTTGATTAACTCGATTGATTTCTTGTTTAATTCAACAAAGGTTACCCATCTTGCACCTCGGCTAAAAGCCTCAAAACCAACTGCACCTGTTCCGGCAAATAAATCTAAAAATTCTGAATCAATAACCCTTGCACCTAATATGTCAAACACGGCTTCTCTTACTATAGAAGGAGTTGGCCTTATTTCTTTTCCATTGAATATATTTAATTTAATTCCTTTGTATAATCCGCCAATAATTCTCATTATTATTTTTCTTTTAAATACCGTTTTTTTCTATTTATAGCTTGATTAATAGGACTCAATTATGATAAAATATTTTTTGTAATTTTTCAAGAATAAATGTACCGGAGGAATATTATGGCAAAATGTGATATATGTGGGAAAAAACCACAATTTGGAAAACAAATAAGTCACTCACACAAATTAAGTAATCGTAAATTTTCTGTGAACATTCAAAAAGTAAGAGTTAAAATTGATCATACAATTAGGACGATGAATGTTTGTACTAAATGTCTAAAATCTGGAAAAGTTCAAAAATTAGCATAATACACTCATTTTAGCGCATTTTTTAGCATATTAATTTTATCTTTTGAATAATACTCTCGGTAACAAAATCTGGCGTAGAAGCACCGCTGGTAATACCGATTTTCTGTTTTCCTTTAAACCATTCTTTTTTCAGTTGTTTTTCTGTTTCAATATGAAATGTTGGCACACCTAGTTGTTTACTAATATTGGCTAATCTTGTGGTATTGGCACTATTGAATCCTCCGACAACAATCATGATTTCAACTTGTTTTGCTAATTTTCTTGTTGCATCCTGTCTTAGTGCTGTTGCTTTACAAATTGTATTATAAATTCTTAGTTCATCAACATGCTTTAATATTGCCATTGCAATTTTTAAATATTTTTGATAGTCTTTAGTCGTTTGGGAAATTAATCCGATCTTTCCAAGATTAGCAAAATGATGGCTACTGATTTCGTTTAATGACTGAACAACCTTGACATCCGTATCAATATAACTTAATAAACTTTTTATTTCAGGGTGATTTGTATCTCCAAAAATAAAAATATGATAACCTTCACTTTTTAAAAGAACTGCAATTTTGCGCAATTTACTTACATAAGGACATGTAGTGTCAATCAGTTTTATTTGTCTTTCCCTGGCTATTTTTTTCTCACCTTTGAGTATGCCATGTGCCCTCGTAATAAGGTATTTATGGGCTGGTACTTCTGATACATCATCAACTACATGAATACCTCTATCTTGATAACTTTTCACAACTTGGGGATTGTGAATAATTTCTCCCAACATGTAAATATCATCACTGTTCGCTTCACTCAACAGTTGGTTTGCCAGTTTAATCGCCCTTTTTACACCGTAACAAAACCCAATATGATTAGCTCTTATGATTTCCATGAATTTTCCTCTTTAAATGGGTTTGTATCTTTTTCAAAACAATTTCAGTAACCTCATGGATATTTTTATTCGATGTATCGATCAAAATTGCGTCAACTGGTTTGATCAATGGAGCGATTTCCCTTTTGCTATCAATTTGATCACGTTTCATCATTTCTTTTTCAACTTCTTGAAAACTAACAGTATAATTACGTTCCTTTAGTTCTTCATATCTTCTCAAGATTCTAGTATATTCATCGGCAGTTAAAAAGAACTTTAAATCAGCATCTGGCAATATCACGGAACCAATATCTCTTCCCTCTATAACAGTAGAACCATTTTTTGCTAAAAAACGCTGAATTGAGACTAAATTTTTACGAACATTTTGATGTTGGGCAACAAAAGAAACATTCTTATCAACATTTGGACTGTGTATTTTATCTGAAATATCTGAATCTAATGAAAAATATTTTTCTATGCTATTCTCCTTTTGACTCATTTCCTTTAGCTTTTTTGCTATTTCACCTGATAGTATATCCATTTCTTCACAATTTTTTACATTCATTCTTCTTTGTAATGCCCAATAAGTGATGTAACGATAGAGATCTCCGGTATTAATATATCGATATCCTAATCTTTTAGCAATAATCTTTGCTACGGTGCTTTTTCCTGCTCCTGCAGGTCCATCAATAGCAATAATTAAACCCCTTTCTTGAACTTGCAAAGTAACCCCTTTCCTATTCATTTTTTATCGTATTTTTTTAACTGACGAATTTCTTGATCTCTAAGATAACGATAACAACCTGGCTTTAAATTATCCAAAGAAAGGTTTCCTATTCTAATTCTTCTCAGCCTTATCACGTTGAGACCAATGTAGGAAAACATCCTTCTAATTTGCCTTTTTTTCCCTTCATGAATGGTCACTTCTAAAAGTGTATCACTAATATTTTTCTCTAATACTTTGATCTTGCAATTCCCTGTAGTAAAATCTTCGTAAATAGATACTCCTTTTTCAAGCCTCTCCAGATCAGTCATTTTTGGGAATCCCTCAACTATTACCTGGTATACTTTTGAAATTTCCTTACCTGGATGTGTCAATTGATAAATTAAATCGCCATCGTTCGTTAAAAGAACTAAACCTTCTGAATGATAATCAAGCCTTCCAGCATAACTTAACCTCGTCTTAACACCTTTCAGTAAATCAAAAATCGTAAGCCTTCCAAAAGGATCATGAGAAGTACATAAATATCCATCCGGTTTATTTAATAAGACATAAATTTTTCTTAGTTTTTCTTTGATGATTTGATGTTGGTATTCGACAAGGTCGTACGCCGGATCAATTTTCGTTCCAAGTTTCGTTATGATTGAATGATTAACCTTAACTTTTCCCTGGATAATATATTCCTCACATTTTCTCCTCGAATCAATTCCCATCTCCGCTAAATATTTTTGTAATCTTACTTTCATCTTCTCTGAGTCCCATTTCATGAATTTGTGGTAAATCTGATAAACTTTTTAATCCGAAATGCAATAAAAATTTATCCGTAACATTATAAATTAATGGATTTCCCGGTATTTTTTTTCTTCCTTTTATCCTTATAAAATCGTTTTTTAAAAGGTTGTATAGTATATTGCTGCAATTCACGCCCCTAATTTTTTCTATTTCTAATCGAGTAATAGGTTGATTATAGGCAATAATAGCTAATGTTTCAATGGATGCTTTTGATAAAGAATACGCTTTTTCATTATTTAATAACTTTTTTATCCATGGTGCATATTCAGGTTTTGTTGCAAACGAAAATCCCTTAGCGACTTCCTGAATAAAGAATGGACGATCGTACTGCTGGTATTCAAGTTGAAGATGATCGATAATATTTTTAATCTCATCAGTCTTTAACTT
>JAFGSC010000203.1 GCA_016934875.1 Candidatus Atribacteria bacterium | reverse complement strand
TTTTTATTCACAACTACCTATTTAGAACCTTCCTAAACAAATTGTTAAAAAATAAATCTTATCATAAGTTATGCAATATTATTTTCAATATAATTATGTAACATTTATGTAATATCTTAAAACCAAAAGCAGGATTTAAGGCTCCTTTTCTGTTACATCTAGCCCTTTCTTTATAAAACGGTAGCAAGTATCTTATCAATATTTAACGTCTACGGTCCCAAATATTCTAAAGCGTTATTTTTTTATCTTATTCTGTCTTTAGTATTAATTCTTTCTCGATTATTTTCCATATAACATATTAAGTTATTGCTTTTTACCTTACATTCCTTCAGTAACTAATCTTAGGCTTCATCTATTTCTCTATTCTTTAAATAAGTTCTTGCTCTTTTTCGTTTTTCTTTGTCCCGGTAGAAGCTATCTTTGGGCTTCGATTTAGATATAATTTATCTAGCTGATAGATAAAACATGGTACATATTCTAGATAGGTAGTATCGTCTCTTCCGATTATCTAATTTTTGTTTTGTAGAGATATAGAATTCCGTTTCACCCCAAGATATTCAAATTAGATATAAACTTATCTAAAGAAAATTCCTGTATTGATAAATTAATTTTATAAATCCTAATTATACTTCTACTTTTTTATATTTTTCCTCTATTTCTGCCATTTATAAACCTTAGCTTAAGTTCTATTCTTTTCTTGCCTTCATGCCAAAAATAGATATTGCTCCTCTCTAGCTTACTATAACACATATTCACATATTATTAAAATGAATAAATTATTAAATATTTTACCGGTTATATACTGCTCCCATTTAACAAATAGACTATTTTAAGTTAGAATAAGCTCAAGAATATGAAAGGAGCCTTATTCTATGAAACGACGAAAATGGAGCAGTGAGCAAAAGCTAAAAATCGTCCTGGAGGGTCTATCCGGTCAAATCGAAATTAGTATACTCTGTAACAAGTACCAGATCTCCCAGCCACTGTATTATCAATGGAGAGAACAATTACTCCACTTTGGTCATCAGGCCTTTGAGACGAAAAACATGACCAAGAAAGAAAAAAGGTTAGAAAACGAAAATCAACAGTTAAAGCATATAATTGGCGATCTGACCATCGAGTTAAAAAAAAGCGAGTATCTATCATGAAAAGAAAGAAATCCTTATCGGTCATAGAAAGAAATGAATTTATCCTAGCCAGCTTGAAAGATCTGAAGGCAGACCACCCACTCTGGGGTTACCGCCGGTGTTGGGCTTATCTCTATTATCGGCAAGGTATTATGGTCAACAAGAAGCGCATTTACCGCTTAATGAAAGAACATGATCTTTTGGTGACCAAGATAAACCGATACAAGGCTAAAAGAAAGATTTCTCGTCCCAAGCCAAAAGCCTGCTATCCCAACCATATCTGGGGAACGGATATGACCAAGATCAAGATAGGCTCCTGGGGTTGGTATTATCTGGTCATCGTCTTAGATTGGTATACCAAGGAAATCATTGGCCATTCACTATCCTTACAATCAAAGAGCAGCGACTGGCAGGAAGCCCTAAATCAGGCAGTCCAGAAGCGTTTTCCCGCAGGCATCAAAGATAGCTTAAAAGGAATCCTTTATCTGGTCTCTGATAATGGGTGTCAGCCGACTTCCCTTTCCTATATGCAGGCCTGTGCTGCCTTAGGAATTAAACAGATATTTACCAGCTGGTCTAATCCCAAAGGGAATGCTGATACCGAAAGAGTGATCAGGACCTTAAAGGAAGATCTGGTTTGGCCTTATGATTGGGATAATCCGTTTACTTTTCAAAGAGCATTAGATAAATGGGTGGGTAACTACAATCAAGACTACCCGCATCAATCTTTAGGTTATCGTACCCCTTGCCAATATTATCAAAATTATGGTAAAAATAAAGAGCTAGTACTAACTTAAAATATGTACGCTTAATAGGGAGCATTACAGTTACAATCTAAATCTAATTAAAAATACCTACCTATTTTACTCAATTAATTATGAAATATAAAAATCATGTAAAATTCTTGGTTTTCTATCTATATTCGCCACTCAATAAGATTTTTTAATAGTTTATAAAAAAATATTTTCTTACTTAGTACTTAGTATATTTCATTGGTACATAAAATATTTTAATAAGAGCACCTTCGTCTTATCTATATCTAGAATAAATATAAGGTGCTCTTATTATTAATTCTTCAAAGATTTAAAAAATATTATTTTTTTCTTTATTTCTTTGCAGGAATAATAGGAAGAATCACATGAGATGGGTAAATTAAATCAGTATAAATTGAATTATCTGCTTTAATCTTTCGTAAACTCGCCCCAAGTGGTTCTCCAGTATTAGGATTCACATCAAAACGTGGAAAATTACTGCTGGAAATATCAATTCTTATGCGATGTCCTTTTTTAAATACATTAGCTGTACCAAATGGTTCGATAGTAAACTCGTAAATTTCTCCTGGTTTCATTAATTCCTGTTTTTCCCGTGAATTTCTATAACGAGCCCGAAGTATACCATCAGTTAAATTCATATCAAAACCAGTTGGAAAGTCTGCGCTGTAAGGATAAACATCAATTAATTTTACGGTGAAATCGGTATCCAGCGCAGTGGATGATGCAAAAAGTTTTACCACGATTGGCCCAGTAACTTCTACATCTTCTTCAAGTGGTTCAGTTTGGAAGACAACCACATCATGACGAGCTTTAAGTGGCAGGTATGGGGGTCTTGAACCAAAGAAACCTTCCTCCAATTTTCCTGGTACAAATTCTTTCTCTCTTTGATCGAAAGCGCCACCAGTAAATACCGGGGCGGATGCAGCCATAGATCCACCAATAGTAGGTACAGGATGATCCGGATCAAAAGTATAGGTAATAGGGCCATCGTTTGCACCTGGCATTTTTGGGCTTAATAAACCATCGCTGTGAAAATAATAGTTGGTAAACTGTGTACGAGGGATGGGCCAATTCTCCTCAGTTCTCCAAAATCCGCCATGATATAATCTGCCATTCTCATCTTTATGTCCATCACCGGTTCCCATAATGAAAAGTTTAATCGCAGGATCTGTCGCAGTAGCATTTTCTATACCTTTTAAAAAGTAATCAAACCATCTTAATTGAAAATCACTATAGAAATCAGAGATAATCGCATCTGGACCAAAATCTACTTTGCCTGCATATGATTGTTCAGTCTTACCATGAAGCCATGGACCTACCATTAATCTAACAGGAGATTTTTTTATGTTCACAAGACCTAAATAGTTATTAATCGCTGTCCCACAATAGGCATCATACCATCCGGATATATGAATCATAGGAATATCAGCGGTCACATCATAATATTCCTCCCAGTTTGTACCCATAGATTTCCAGTAGTCATCATAATCACTGTGGGTCCACATCTCTAAGATATAGGCTTCGAAATTTGGTGCAATTGCAAGGGGACTACATCCTTTCTTAAAGGGTAAGTCAGCTTGAAACCAATCTATCGTTTTGTCAATTTCTAACATTTCCTTAACTACAGGATTATCTGTTTCAGCAGCAACTTGAGTCATTGCCCAAGTTAACTGTTTATAAGCAAAAGCACCGTGATTCCGTACTGCATGGTCCCATCCATTAAATGTTCCTCCCATATTGACTATGATGGTTTTTAAATGACTGGGATTTAATTTTGCAGCACATGCTTGAACATGAGCACCATAAGAGAGACCCCACATTCCAATATCACCATTTGTGTAAGGTAAATTTTCTCCCAACCATTCAACAGTATCATATCCATCTTTTGGTTCGTCTTCATATTTAACATAGATTCCTTCCGATGCATACCTGCCACGGCAATCTTGTATGGCAACAACATATCCATGCTGTACAAAATAATTTGCTTGGTTAACAATGGTTGTACCTGTTTTATTATAAGGTGTCCTTTGTAAAATCAGGGGTAATTCTTCATCTACAACCTTTCCATCAATAGTCGGACGATAAATATCAGTTGCAAGCTTAACTCCATCGCGCATAGGTACCATCAAGTTTTCTTCAAGGGTCACCCCATATTCTTGCGCAAAGGAAAGAATACTAACTCCCATTAATATGGAGAATATAATAGTATACACAATTAAACTAAAATACAAATTTTTAGTTTTTATTTTCATAATTATCAATCCATCCTTTTTTCTATCCTTATCGTCATGATAAAGAAATATTTTTTTAATTTTTCAGTTTTCCAAAATATCAAATATATTCTGAACTATTTCCTATTTTCAATCACCTTCTTTCTATCTTTTATTATAAAACCTCTCACCTCCTTTATCGAGCCATTAAGATTGGAAAGATTCTTAATCAAAGATACCCATGATAGCCAATTTATCTAGAAAAGTGTACAACAGACGACGATGTAGTACTTACTTTTTCCGCAATTTCATCTGCTGTGAAGAAAGCCACATCGTTAATGTTAGATAGCAGATAATTTGTCAGATGTTTTTGAGTATTGGTAAATATT
>JAFGSC010000202.1 GCA_016934875.1 Candidatus Atribacteria bacterium | reverse complement strand
TTGCAAAAGTAGGAAGAGCAAGTAGACTTGGAGAACGTTCTAAAGGTTTTTTAGATGTAGGGGCAGTCTCAAGCTGCTTAATATTAGAGTCAATGGCAGATTCTATAATAAGACTTTTAAACAATTCTTAAAATAATAAGATTTATTTCACAAAACGGAAGGTCGAAACTAAATCATTTTTTTAAACTAAATTAATAATAATTGTACTAATAATTAATTGTTAAATCAGAAAGAAATCCATTTTTTCGATACTATATTAATCGTTTCAAACCAGACATCACCATACACAGGAGTATCTTACATATAACTCTGTTATATTGAAGAGAATGTAGTATTTTAGTAAGGAAAAATGTTTATAGAGAAGTACATTATTATTATAAAACCTTTAACCAGTAATTTTTGAAAAACTCAAGAAAAAAGGAGGTGATTACTTAAACAAGATAGATGGTAGACTCTATAGTTAAAGAAGGATACTCTAAAAGGGGGGATGTTAAAAACTAATTCAAAAGTTATATAATTTAAAAAAGTTTGTAGTGCAAAAAGTTTTTTTGAAAAAATATTGACAGATAGAATTTTTGTTAACAAAACATTTTGTGAAAAATTAGTATTGTAATCTATTTCAATACTATAAAAATTAAAAAGGAGAAAATAATTATGAGAAATATGAAGCATATATTTGGGTTGTTTTTAATTATTGTACTTGTTCTAAGCATACTTAGTACAGTGAGTGCCGCAGGAAGGGAATTTCGTTTTGTAATTATTCCTAAATGCGTACATCCGTGGTTTGATCAAGTAGTTGAAGGAGCAAAGGAGCAAGCTCTATTACTTGAAGAACAAACTGGTGATAAATTTGTAATTGATTATAGAGCACCTGCACAAGCAGATGTTGTATTACAGAATAACATTCTTGAACAAGCAGCTGCAACTAGACCAGATGGTATTACAATAGATCTTCTTGATGCTGCCGGTAATAAAGCTGTTGTAGAATCAGTTTTGAGTCTGGGAATTAAAGTTGTTGGATTTGATACCAAAGCACCAGACGATTGGGGTTTAACCAGTGTTGGTAATGATTTTGCAGAACAGGCACAGATTGCTTCCGAACGGCTAGTAGAACTTCTCGGAGGTAAAGGTAAAGTTGCAATTATGAGAGGTTTCCCAACTGCTATAAATCACCATATTCGATATCTGGCTCATAAGGCAACCTTCGAAAAATATCCTGACATTGAGCTTGTAGCCGAGGGAATTGATAATGATAGTATTGAAACAGCACAGCAACAAGCTGCATCAATTATTGCTGCTCATCCCGATCTTGGTGGATTTGTTTCTTGTGACGCAGCCGGACCCATTGGTATTGGAATTGCAATTAAAGAAGCAGGTAAAGTCGATAAAGTCCTAAGTGTTGGGTTGGATAGTTTAGACCAGTTACTTGTTTTGATCAAAGAAGGTGTGGTGGAATCTTCCTCATCTACGAAACCGTATATGCAGGGCGCCTGGGCTGTTACCGCAATGTGGATGCAAGCATTAGGCCAACCTACACCTAAATGGATTGATACCGGTATTGCGATTATCACTCAAGATAACGTTGATACTTACAGAGCAGAATAAGTTTTGCGGTAGAAATACTTAATGATAGCTAATGCTCAAACAATAGGGGTTGTCTAGGTTCTTTTAAAACTTAACAACCCCTGTTAATTATAATTTTAATGAGGTTAAAAATGCGAATATTAGAAGCACATAATATTACAAAGTCATTTCCGGGTGTAGTTGCTCTCAAAGATGTGAGTGTAGCTTTCGAAACAAAAAAAATTCATGGCATTATTGGCGAGAATGGAGCCGGAAAAAGCACACTAGTTAAGATATTGACTGGCATTTATCAGCCTGATAAAGGAGAAATACTTATTGAAGGCAAAGAGGCAATTGACCATCGTAATAATAAATTATTTGAAAAAGTTACATTTGTACCTCAAGAGTTAGATATTTTTCAAAACATGACTGTTGCGGAAAACTTGTTTATACCTTTTCGAAAATCCGGATTTGAGGATACTTTTGTAAATATGAGAAAACTTTATCGCGCAGCCATACCCTGGCTTGAAAAATTCAATATCAATGTGGATCCGAATAATCTTGTAAAAAACATTTCCATATCAAATCAGCAGTTGCTTCAGGTTGCTCGAGCATTTGTAAATAAATATTTCAAGATCATTATTCTTGATGAGCCTACTACGAGCCTGACAATGAGTGGTACGACTTGTTTATTCAATGCGATTCGTAAATTAAAAACAGAAGATAAAGCTATTATTTTTATTTCTCATAAGCTCGATGAAGTATTTGATATATGTGATGAGATTACCGTCCTTCGTAACGGAGAGAAAGTTGGTTATTCGAGAATCAAGGATATTGATAGGCGCTGGGTTATTACTAAAATGTCCGCGAGAGATATCAATGAAGAAAGTACCTTTCGTCCTAAAAAGAGAAAAAAGGAAGATATTATTCTTGAGGTCCATGGTTTATCCGGGTTAGGTTTTTCCAATATTAGTTTTAATCTCCACAAAGGCGAAATTTTAGGCTTTTCTGGTCTTGTAGGTGCGGGTCGGTCTGAAATTATGCAAACGATTTTTGGACTTTTACCTGTAAAGTCTGGAAATGTAAAGTTCGAAGGTAAACCGTGGAAGTTTGGTAACACGAATTTCTCTATACGTATGGGATTATTCTATCTTCCTGAGGAAAGAAAGCGGCAAGGAATTTTACCTTTATTAAGTGTTCAACACAATATTGGCATAGCCCTCATTGATAAAATTTCAAATGGTCTCGTCATCTCCTCACTAAAAGAGCGAAATTTAGTAGAAAAAGTAATTTCTTCTTATGATATAAAGACTCCGTCGATTAAAAGACAGATTATATATTTAAGCGGTGGTAATCAACAAAAGGTAATCATTGGACGTGCTATGTTTTGTATGCCAAAAATACTTATATTTGATGAACCAACGAAGGGAATTGATGTAGGGACAAAGAATGATTTATATAGAATGATGAAGAAAATAGTAGATGAGGAAGGGATAAGCATAATCCTTGTTTCATCAGAGCTTGAAGAGCTCTTAAGGTGTTCTAACCGAATTATTACGGTGTATAATGGGGAAAAAGTAGGAGAGTTCGAAACAGAAAATACTAAAGAATCGGAGATATTAAATTCTATATTAGGTGAGAATATCAAAAATAGTACGGAGAGTATATTATGAAAAAAGAAAATATCATCAAAATACTAGGTAGCATTCTAAAAGAAAAACAAATAAGTGGTATTATGGCTGTATTAGGGTTGATGATTGTTATCGCATCTTTATCATCCCCTTATTTTTTAACTGCTTATAATTTGAAAGCAGTAATACGTTCGCTTGCTTTCGTTAGTATCGTTGCAGTTGGCCAAGGCTGCTTGTTATTACTTGGGGAAATCGATTTATCAGTAGGGTCTATCGCTGGTCTCTGTGGAGTTATTGGAGGAATATTAATGGTAAACGTTGGTATTAATCCTTATTTATCATTAATTCTATGCCTACTTTTAGGTGCCATATTGGGAATGCTCAATGGACTTATCACGGTTCACCTGAAACTTAGCTCATTAATAGTCACAATCGGAACAGCCGGTATATATAAAGGAATCAATTTGGTAATGTCAGAAGGAAGAGCAATTACGGACATTCCCAAAGAGATTTATTTTCTGGGTCAAGGTTATCTCTTTAATATTCCCTTGCCTTTCATTATCATGCTTGTAGTGCTGGTATTAATTGTATTTCTAACGAAGTACACACCATTTGGTCGTTATATGTATGCAGTAGGTAATAGCAAAGAGGCTTCATGGATACTTGGCATAAAAGTTAATTTTATTAGAATAACAACTTTTATGATTACTGGTTTATTGGCTGCGTTAGCCGGAATGATTATGGTTGCGCGACTCGGTTCATCTCAACCTGCTATCGGTGAACTCTGGGTTTTAAATTCAATAGCAGCCGCTGTTATAGGTGGTGTTGCTTTGACAGGAGGTATTGGTAACCCAGCAGGGGCACTAGTTGGGGCAACCATCATTGGGGTGATAGAGAACATAATTGTACTATACGGTGTATCGGTTTATTGGCAAACTGCTGTAAGCGGAGTAATTATTGTAGGAGCTGTTGCATTAGATTCTATATCTCGGATGGGAGCTTTAAGAAAGAAAAATATTTAGGAGGAATATTATGAAGATAGGATTAAATCTATCATTCGCTGTAAAACGATGGTTAGAACCAAAATATCTTTCTTCGATGATTAGAAATGACTTGGAGACTAAGTATATTCAATTTACCTGGGACTTGCTTAATCCTTGGTGGCCTTCCCGTCAGCGCGACAAGATTGCGCGAGAGTGGAGCCAAGCTTTTAAAAAAGAAGGTTTAGTCCTTGCTGGTACTTTCGGTGGTTTAGCGTCTTATACCTATCCTCAGCTAATGGCGCCTACGGCTGAGCAGCGTAAGATATCTTTAGATTTCTTTAAACGTGCCATCGATATGTCTGCTGTTATGGAATCAAGTTCTATAGGTACGCCGCTTGGGGGCATGACCCATAATGATGCATATGATGAAAAAAGACGAGAAGAAATTTATAGTATTGTCCTCGACTTAGTACGCGATCTTGCTGCTTATGCAAAGAAAATGGGACTAGAAAAAATTATTATAGAGCCAACCCCCCTTTTTGCAGAATTTCCTAATAATCCCAAGAATTCCCTTAAATTAATGCAGGATCTTGATGGAACAACTGATGTACCAGTGCGACTTTTAGTTGATTGGGGGCATGCCATATTAGAACCCTTTCTTAAGGAGCAGGCGGATATGGAAAATTGGCTCGATAAATGCCGACTATATATAGACTGCTTTCACCTTCAACAAACTGATGGACTACTTGATCGTCACTGGAGTTTTGCTCATGATGGGAAGCTTAATATTAACTCAATTCGGTATGTTATTGAAAAATATAATTTGAATGATTTAGTACAATATGTCGAGGTAATTTATCCATTTGAAGAAACAGATGAAAATGTCTATGATGATATTCGGAAAACCATGCATATGTTACAAAGTTCTCTCGGAGAAGGAGGTTATTGATATGGACTACCATCAGCAAGCGAATACAATCATTAAGGAACTCGGTAAGGTATTTGATCGCGTTGATCTTTCTGAGGTTGAGTGTTTTGTCTCAGAAATTATGAAGGCGAAAAAGATTATACTAGTTGGCGTTGGGAGAGAAGGCTTATCAACCAAGGCCTTTGCAATGCGTTTAATGCACCTTGGTATTGAAAGCCACTGGATTTGGGATGAAACGACTCCCGCAATCAGTGAGGGAGATTTACTTATCGCTACGAGTGGATGCGGCGAAATCGGGCACATACATTATGTTGTCGAAAAAGCAAAAAAGCGAGGGGCAAGAGTATCGGTTGTGACAGGGGATTCTGACAAAAAAACCCCCAGAGCTGCAGATAATGTGCTATTCCTGCCTGCACATGTATATCTCGGGACCGCTGATGTGGTGCCTTCAAATCAGCTAATGGGAAATCTCTTTGAACAAAGCTTATTGATATTGTTTGATATGATTATCATGGATTTAATGAGCCGGCTTGGGACCACTAAAGAAGAAATGGAGAGCCGTCATAGGAACCTTGAATAAATTTATTATTTCTGATTTTAGGAAAATATTTGAAATAAAATGGTAATTAAATAATTTAAAAGGAGAACAGGTTAAATGTTTAAATTTGGGGTTGATTCTTTTATCTGGTCGGAAAACTTTTCAAAGGAAGATTTATGGATTATACCTAAAGCAAAGGAATTAGGTTTTGAAACTATTGATATTGCCATTGCTCATCCCGAGACTTTTCCTATACAGTTAGTAAAAGAAAAAATTGAAAATGTCGGACTTGATATAGTTACCAGTACTACATTAAGCAAAGAAACAAATTTAATTTCCCCTGACCCTCAAGTTAGGGAAAATGGAATAAAGAATTTAAAGCTTTTGGTGGATTTAAATATTGAATTAGGTTCAAAAATCTTAGGCGGTGTAAATTATGCGGCTTGGGGTTATCTTACGGGAAAACCAAGGACAGAGCAGGAGTGGAATTGGTCAGTTAATGCTATGAAAGAAGTAGCAAACTATGCAAAAGAAAAAGGTGAATTGGTAATTGCAGTTGAATGTGTTAACCGGTTTGAAACGCATTTTTTAAATGTTGCCGAAGATGCTGTTCGTTATTGTAAAGATGTTGGAATTGATAATATAAAGGTTCATTTAGATTCTTTTCATATGATTAGAGAGGAACAAAGCTTTAGAGGAGCAGTAGAAACATGCGGGAAAGAGTATTTAGGCTATGTTCATGTATGTGAGAGTAATAGAGGTATACCCGGAACGGGACTTGTACCCTGGAAAGAATTTTTTACAGCATTAAAAGATATAGGATATGCTGGTCCGCTTGTTATTGAATCTTTCGATCCTGGCTTTGAAGAATTAAACAGTTTATGTGCAATCTGGCGAAAACTTGCTGATTCGGGAGAAGCTTTGGCAGTGGAAGGTCTAAAAAATTTGAAAGCAATTGCAAAGGAAATTAAATAAAGGTGAAGATAGTTTATTATATTTAATTTGATAAACTAATGGGGTCTATCATTGAAAAAACGTTTCAAAGCTATTATTTTACAACTATAGAATAATCTAAAAACATCAGTATAGGCAAATAACTTTCTTTAAGCAAGAATAAACTATATGGCCGGAGGAATATTTGTGGCTTCCGGGGTCTGTCAAAAGATTCAATCTTTGTGACTCGATTTGAACTGCCGGATGTTCCTCTGACCTCTACTCCTCATCTTATGGGAAGAAGCCTATAAAAAGTGGCTCTTATAGACGGAATAAGAGATAGAAGCAAGATCATAAATCTAAAAGAGCATAAGAGGATCATATACTCCACTTTATATGATGTTTATAAATGGGTATACGCCTGAAGGATTTAAAGGACAGGTCTACCATGTTCATGTTCGTCATGCCGGTGACTGGAATGAGTTTTATCCAGAGATCATTTAGTTAAAAATCCGCATATTGCAAAAGAATATATTGTTTTAAAATTGAGATTAAGAAAAACCTTCGAATTTAACCGTGATGGATATACTAAAGTGAAATCATTATTTTTCCGGATGTGACTCAAAAAGCCAGACTTGAATTGGGTAATAAGTACACACTTGAAGATAATCGATAAAAAATTATAAAAATGATTCTTTTGCCACAAAAACTAATGGGTAGGAGAGAATTGTAGTGTAGTTAAATAAATATTTGACATATTATTATGAAATTCGTATAATTATTATACGATAATCGTAACAATAATAAAGAGAGAGTAGGCGGAATGGATGTGATAAATGAAGATTTAAAATTAGGAGCAGAAATTGATGATCTTTTTATCGGTTTACTTGAAATTATGTGGGAGCATGTTTCTGGAGCATATGTTTCTTCCGAGACGACCTCTTTTAATATTACCGAACATTACCTTGTTGAATTTCTTGGAAAAAAACAAAATGCATCCATGAGTGAATTGTCTAACATATTTCATGTTGTTCCAACAACGATGACCAGCATAGTTGACCGATTGTTGAGAAAAGGTTACTTGAAAAGGGTGCATTCAGAAGAAGATAGAAGGGTAGTCCTGGTGGGATTATCAGAACAGGGAAAGAAATATTATCAGCGTCACCGTGAGGAATCCGTACAAGTATTTTCTAATTTAATATCCCGTTTACCGGATAAGGGAAAGAAATTTTGCAAAAGCCTCAGGGGGTTAAATGAAAGTTTGCTTTATTTAAGAAAAAATCATAAGGCATAGTATTTATCTCACCATTATAATAAATTTATTAAGTAAAAAAATAGGGTCATATTTTTCGGATAATGCATCATTTTTTAAAAAATATCAAAAATGACTTGACAAGTTATTATAAACTATGATATATGAAAAATACGGATATCGTAATAAAGCGATTTTTTTTTAAACTATTATTACTATATTCGTATAATGCATATAACGTAATATACGATAAACATAATTAAAAATAATAAAGAAGTAACCGAAAACCATTTTTTTTAATTAATTATTACGAAAAATGGAATATACTATATATGTAACAATAACGGTCAGAGAGGGGAGTTATTTTTATGTTTTTCTGTAAAGACTAAAGACCTATTGAGAAAAAATGAAAAACATAAAAGCCCTTTCAATGACAAAGGGAGGATGTGTATGGAAATAAAAATAAATGGTTATGTTGGATTTTACAATCAGGATAAAAAGAAAGGAAAAAAACGATGAAAAAATTAGCAAAGTATATTGTTTCCCACTCGAAACTAATCGTGGGGATGATTATTGTAATTACCATAATGTTTACCTGGCAGGCAAATATGATTGAACAGAGAATGGATTTTGAAGACAACATTCCTGAAGATGATCCTCGATTATCCATTTTTATGGAACTGAGAGACCGATATAGCCAGGAAGATGCAGTGACTTTTATTTTAACCGGAGAAAATGTATTGTCTCGTGAATCTTTAATAACGGTTGATCACTTAACCAACATTCTTTTGAATCATCCCCAGATAAAAGAGGTTAATAGCTTGACCAATTTAACTGAATTTGCGGCAAGTGAAGAGGGTATCAGAAGTGCTCCGTTAATTGAAGAAATTCCGGAAAATGAGGAAGAAGCCAAAAAATTAAGGACAAAGATATTATCCGATCCATGGTATGTCAACCGCCTGGTTTCACAAGACGGCCAGTCAACCATCATTCAATTTCAACCGATTCGTCTGGATGTTTTCGAAGAAAGACTCACTCTTTTCGAGGAGGCATTGGAACTAGTATCAAAAAACAAAGAAAATCTTCAAATAAATTTTGCCGGACCCATGGCTGTTGATTATGAGGGAGAGAAAATTTTAGGAGAAGATTTACAGAAATTGTTGCCATTGGTATTGCTCTTAACGCTGATAATCTTATTTATTTCCTTCAGAAGCATCCGAGGTGTTATTCTCCCTGTTTTAACGGTTATCTTAAGCGTTATTTGGACCATTGGATTTATGGCACTGGTCAAACGTCCTTTATCGACTATCACCAATATTATGCCAATCCTGTTAATTGGTGTAGGTTCCGCATATGGTATTCACATTATTTCGCGTTATAGAGAGGGTCTTTCCATTGGTCTTGAAAAAAGTCAGGCCGTAAGGTTGTCGGTTGAAAAAACAGGATTTGGGGTGTGGTTGGCGGCAATAACGACTATGGTGGGATTTGGTTCTCTGGTACTGTCTGATTTTAAAATGATCTGGGAATTTGGTGTATTTAGCGCATTTGGCGTCTTTTCAGCATTCGTTATTTCCGTGACTTTTATTCCGGCTATTTTAAATTTGATGCCCGCATTAAAGGTAAAGAAAGTAAAAAAAACAGTGAGATTGAAGACCTCATTATCGCCATTGAGCGGTTTGGCGATTCATCATAAAAAAGTCGTCCTGGTAATAATGGTATTACTTGTGTTGATCAGCCTCATTGGTTGGCCAAGAGTAAAAACGGAAATATCCATGACTGATATTTTCCCTAAGAACAGTGAATTGGTAAAAACTGAGGAGATTATTGATGAGAAATATGGCGGTTCCAGTCAATTTATCATCCTGACCAAGGGGGATATATCCAACTATGAATTTTTGAGACAGATGGAAAGTTTTCAGGATGAAATGGTGAAATTGGGAACCGGACAGCCTATGTCAGTGGTTGATATGTTGAAAAGACTAAATCGGGCTTTCCATGAAGGAAAAGAGGAATATGAGGCACTTCCGGATGATCCGGAATTAATTCCTCAATTGCTTTTTCTGCTGGAAATCTCTGCCAAACCCGGGGAACTGGAGGACTTGATGAATTTTGAGCAGACCGAAGCATTGATTTACGCTCCCATTAGTAATGTGATGAATTTTGGGGAAAAGAAAGAACTGGTTCAGAAAATGGAATTAAAAGCAGAGGAAATATTTACCGGTGACAATCAGGCAATAATCTCAGGAATGCCTATTGCTGAATTAGCTGCCACAGATATTATTGATAGAGAGCAGATGCAAAGTATTTTTGCCTCGGTGATTGCAGTGTTTATTATTATGTTGATTGCTTTTCGTTCTTTAAGTATCGGAATTTGCTGTATGCTGCCCATTCTATTTACCATTGTCTTTAATTTTGGACTGATGGGATTTTTAAATATTCCTTTAAACTATTTAAACATGATTATTGCAAGCCTGGCGACCGGAATCGGAATAGATTATTCCATCCACTTTTACATTCGATATAAAGATGAGTTAAAAATACACCATTCATACAGCAAGGCAATTGATGAAACGATTCGAACTACCGGAACAGCAATCATTACCAATGCTCTTTCTGTGGGCATGGGTTTTGCTGTTCTCATCTTTTCTAATATAAATATGTTTAAACAATTTGGTGGATTGATTACTATAACCATGTTCGTTACGGCAATAGGGGCTTTGACCATATTGCCATTGGCACTCTATTTGTTCTTAAAAAAGCAGGAATTGCGGACAGGTAATGAATCATTGATTGAAATCAATCTTGAAAAAGAACTTTATGTTAAAGCTAAAAATTAAAAAATATTTGGAGGTAAAATGGTGATGAAGAAAAAATATAATTATGTGGTGATTATTTTGATGTTGTTTATGTCTTTTTGTGTAGTCAATCAAGGAATCGCTCAGGAATTGACCGGAAAGGAAATCATTGAACATACTGAAAGCATTGAAACATTAAAAGATTTGCGAGGCAGTATGGAAATGCAGATCATTAATAAGTCCGGAAAAGCAAGAGTGAGGGAATTGACCATTATCGGCCTGGAAAATGAAGAAGGAATCGAGAAATCACTGATTCGTTTTTTAAAACCATCAAAGGTAAAAGGGACAGGTTTTTTAACGATTTCCAATCCTGATGGTCCGGATGAAAGTTATCTGTACCTTCCGGCTCTTGGGAAACCACGTCGACTTTCCTCTGAGGAAAGAGGAGGAAATTTTATGGGTTCGGATTTTACCAATGAAGATATGAGCTCTTGCCATGAAGACTATGAACACAACCTGCTAAATATTGAAGAAATAGATGATGTAGCTTATTATGTCGTTGAATCGGTTCCCAAGACAGAAAAAATGCAGCAAGATGTAGGATTTGCCAGAAAATTAACCTGGATTAGCCATGATAAATTTCAAGTTTTAAAAATGGAAGTACTGGATATCAATGGAAAAATAATTCGAATATTAAACTATGATGAATATCAAGAAATAGAAAAAGATGCCTGGATTCCTACAAGGTTGGAAATGGCAACGATAGAAAGCGGTTCCCGAACCATATTGGAATACAAAAATATAGAAGTGAATACTGGCCTTACTGATGATGACTTTAGTATACGCCAGTTGACGCGTCCTCTTTAAGGAGAAAATAATGAAAAGAAACATTCTTTTTGTGGTAACAGTTGTTTTACTTATCTGTTTAACTGTTCCGGTTTTTGCAAATAACGATATGGAAATTAACGGTGTGCTTAATTCGCGATTTGATTTGGAATTTGATTCCGTTAATATTGATCCATTCATCAACGGAACATTGGAATTGACAATAGCAAATGAAATTGCCTCTGATAGTTTTTTTAAGCTGGAAGCGGAGCTTTCAACACAGAAAGAGCAGATTTTGCGAATAAAGGAAGCTTTTTTAGATTTCTATTTTAAATCGACTGATTTGAGATTGGGACAACAGCGAATTGCCTGGGGAAAGGCAGATGGCATTAATCCCACAGACCATTTTAATCCGGTCGATTACACACGTCCATTCGCAGAAGAAAATCGGATAGAAATACCAGCTTTAAGACTTAAACACTATCGTAATGACTGGATTATTGATATGGTATGGGCACCCTTTTTCATCCCTTCGAAATTTCCGGAACCTGGAAGCAGATGGTTATCGAATGGTGGACAGATGCCTTCTTTGCCATCCGGGTATGAATTGAATGATTTTAAAGTGGAACCTCTCATCGAACCGGAATTTAATTTAGAAAATTCTGAATATGGTATTCGCATATCAAGATGGTCGGGAACCATAGATGCTTCAATGAGTTATTTTCATGGATGGCAAAAAGAGCCTGTTTCCCATATCAATATGATTCCGTTAAATGCAGGTTTAATGGATCTAATCATTGAACCTGCTTATCATATTATTGATGTCATTGGTGGGGATTTTTCCAAAGATTTCGTTGATTATGTGGTCCGAGGCGAAGCAGCTTACATCATACCCGAGGAAGAGCATGTCAGAAATCCTTATTTATCTTACGTGATTGGCTTTGACACTTATATTTCTGATAAATCGTATATCAACATACAACTGTTTGGAGAAAAAGAAAGTGAGAAAAAAAATAAATTAGGCTTAACAGTTGCATATCAATATGATTTATCGGATTACAGTCAAATGGAAATCAACGGTGTCTATCATTTTAGCGATAACGATTTTTTAATCAATCCAAAATACAGCAGAGAAATGAGCGATGATTTTTCTTTTTCGATTGGGGCCTATCTATTTTTCGGTAAAGAAGGGACTGAATTAGGGCAGCTTTCTGATAAGGATTTTATGTTCATCGAACTAAAGAAAACTTTTTAATAATAATAAAATCAATCAGACCTTTAATTATTGAGTTAAAGGTCTGATTGATTAAGATGAGGAGTCAAATACTGTCTTAAAAAATAACCCCTAACTCACCTAAAGCGATATTTATTTTTTTATTCATTTATCAGTTAACCTGGAATATATAGTGTCTTATTTTTATGAATCGCATGGGTAATCAAGAACAATTTACGCATGCGAGTTATGCCGCTAACTTCTTCGGTTTATGCTTTTGAGACCAATCTATCATAAAATACTTTAATCTTTTGATTATTTTTGATAGAAGAAAAAATCTGCATATAAAGAAATTTTCGCATCATCTGATGCCCATGCTTACTGATCCTGCCTCTGCCATGTACCAAAAATCCCGGATTGTCTTTGAACGGAACCCAACTCGATAAGTACGGTCATCTGTTTGCGATTGGTGTCCGGATAAGTATGAAAAAGAGTAAGCAAGCTGATAGCTGCTTTTGGCCAATACCCGAAATGCTAAGAAGTCGATGGTAATCCTCGTTTAATTCAGGATATCCTTTAATATAAGTATTTTTTAAAAGAGCATAATTTTTCTTTGTTATTAAAAGTTGAATACTTTTTGCCATCAAAAATATTAAAGGCTTTCTTTGGAACATTAATTCCGATATAATAATAGATAGGAAGCTTCCTGATATTTTATCAGGAGAGCTTGCAGATGAACTGGTCCTTCACCGGCTTGACCCCGTAAAACGCAAACTGAAAGGACATTCCTTTCGCTTTTAATTTTAATACTGTTCAAGCTTATCAAAGGGCGGTCCATCTGACCCGGAAACTAATCGAATTACTTTGATCGTTCCGGCCTTGCATTGACCTGTCCATGCGACAAGCTCTTCTTGAAATCAGCATAGCATATTTCATTTAATTGAGACTATATGCTTATAATACAAGACATCACATGTTCACAAAATATATAAAAATATGATTTTACTTTTAAATCAATCTATAAAACAGGGAAGGGTTGTTGTTTGATAATTATTTTGAAAGGTAAAAAAAAATGAGTCTAACATTATTTAAAGTTATTGCATTATTAATCCTGTTCTTTTTTGCTATTTTTATTTCCGACTTCAGAAATAAAAAAGGAATGATTACTCTTATTAGTAAGAAAATTATAGTTCTTATAAAACTATTTTATTGTGTTCCGATTTGTATCTATGTATATGTGCTTATGAGCATAAATACTCTTTTAGTCCATGATTATATTGGTCTTATTTTTACTTCCGTGGGCACGATTATGGTAGCCAAAGCAAAAATAGACATTGGGGGATATCATACCTGGGCAGGGCATAAGCTTCATTCAACAAAAATGATAACCAAGGGTATATACGGTTTTATCAGGCATCCAATCTATACCGGAATATTTATATTTATTTTTGGAGCACTATTTGCCAATATCAATAAGGGCCCTTTTTATTTAGCGGTAATGGTTATTATCATTTTAATTTTTAACATGACTTTTTTAACAATGATGGCACAAAAAGAAACTGAGTTTTTACATAAAGAATTTGGTGATGAATTTTTAAATTATCAACAACAAGTCCATCCTTTTCTACCGCTCAGAAAATATAAATGTGGGGAAAGTATAGTGGCCAGGTCTCCAAATTAAAGGAAAAATAGTGAGGTCAGGCTTCACAAGTTCACAAAATAATGTTATATTCAAAAAAATAAAAATAGGGGATTGTCATGGCCAGAAAGCAAGGAGACATTACAAGGGAGCACTTTAAGGCAACCTGTCCAAAGGGATGCGGCAATTAAACGGCATCCATACCCAGCACTTTAACAAAAAACAACAGAGAGTCGGCCATCTCCTGCAAGGTCGATACAAGTCAATCCTGGTGGATAAAGAAAATTATTTACTGAAACTCTCCTGTTATATGGTCCTCAATCCGGTAAGAATTGGTATCGTAAAAGATCCCAAAGACTATAAATGTAGTAGTTATCAGGTAACAGCCAGTGATGCTCATATCCCCGGTTTATTGACTGATTTGATCCTCTCACAATTCAGTGAAGAAAGAAGGAAAGCTTACATACAATATCAGGCTTTTGTAATATCGGGGATAAAAAGTCACCCTTAAAGAAAGTAAAGGGTCAATTGTATCTGGGGAAAGAGGCTTTAAAAGCGGATAAGTCCTCTGAATTAGGAAAAAAAGTAGCTAAAGATATAAATGCCGTATAACGCCGGCTTTAAGCAGAGGGCGTGCCATAAATTCAGATAGAGGAGGTTAAGATGAAAGATTGCGGATGGTTGAAATTTTGGTTATCATAATAAAAAAGGCATGAGGTAAGGTTTTGTAAAGGGAAAATTGACCCATAGAAAAAAACGGATATGTCTATTTGTATTGTTTATTTTTATAAGAAGTGAAATAATAAATCTAACAATAAGTGAGTCTTCTTGTTATATTGAAGGTTTGTATTGAATCAAGCAATAGAAAGAAAGGAAGTTTTTATGGAAAATATTGAAAATACAGCAAGTGAAAAGTCTCGTAATATTCTTGTTGTCTATTACTCAAGAACAGGGGCTACAAGAAAAGCAGCCGAATATATTACGAAAAAGCTTGGTGCAGATATGGAAGAGATCATTGATATGAAAAAACGTTCAGGGATATTTGGTTTTATTATAGGAGGCAGAGATGCGCTTATGAGGAAGGAGACTAAAATCAATGAAATTAAAAAAGACCCCTCTAAGCATGATCTTATAATTGTCGGAAGTCCTTTGTGGGCAGGAAATATGGCTCCGGCAATAAGGACTTATTTAAATAAATACAAGACCGATATCAAGTCGGTGGCCTTTTTTGCGACCTCAGGCAGCTCAAACCAGGAAAAGATATTTGAAGAGGCAAAGAACCTTCTTGATAAAGAACCCATTTCCCTTATGGGGATATGTACAAAAGAGCTAAAGGATGATTCTGTTTTTGATGCTAAAATAGCTTCCTTTACTGAAAATATCTAAATAGGAGTGCAAATATAAATATTGTAATAAGGAAAGGATAGAGTGATGATTAAAATAAAATTAATCGTACCAAAGCTATTAAGCAATAACCAATCAATGAAGGGTAACACCCATGTCTTTGATTTGGAATATGAACAGCCGGTCACTGTTGTCCGGGTATTAAAAGATAATAAAATTAACATGCTTTTTTTAGGCTATATGCTCATAGACGGTAAAAAAAATGTGAACAAATTATATTTGATTGAACAATCCTGTGAATTAAAATTATTTATTGTTATGTGTGGCGGATAATGGAAAAAAAATTAAAAGTCATAATCAA
>JAFGSC010000201.1 GCA_016934875.1 Candidatus Atribacteria bacterium | reverse complement strand
TTTATGAATCGAGGGTGCAGATAGTATGAGGAAGCCCAATTCACTGAAAAGAAGACTTAAAGACGGCGAAATTGTTTTTGGACCCTGGTGTGTTGTCTCGTCACCATCCATAATTAACATCATCGGCGCGGCGGGTATGGATTTTGTGATTATAGACATGGAGCATGGTCCTGCAGGCTTTGAAACAGCAGAAGACATGGTGCGATCAGCGGAATCAGAAAACTGCTGCCCGTTGATACGGGTAGGACAAAGAGATGAGCCGACCGTATTGAGAGCGTTTGATATTGGCGCTCACGGATTACTGATACCACATGTCGAAAGCAGAAAAGATGCAGAAGAAAGTGTCTCTTTTTCAAAATATTATCCAGAAGGTGCAAGAGGCTTTTCTCCTTACACAAGAGCCGGCGGCTATGGCTATCTTGGAGTTAAGAATCATGCCCAAAAGGAAAATGAAGAAACACTGATCGGCGTCATTTTGGAAGGAAATGCAGGGATAAAAAATATAGATTCAATTCTGGAAACAACGAACATCGACTTGATTTATATCGGCGCATATGATCTTTCCCAGGCAATGGGAATGCCCGGACAGGTTGAACATCCCGCTATCAAGAAAGAGATGGAGAAATGCATACGTAAGATCAGGGATTGTGGCATTGCCGCCGGGGGATATGTGGCAAAAAACACTGATGATATCAAATGGATGATAGATATTGGAATGCAATTTATTACTTGTCTGCCTGATGCAACTGTGATTTTTCATGCTTTTTATGACTGTGTGAGAGATTTCAGACAGGTTGCTCAAGAGAGAGGGAAGCGGGAATGAAAGTAGTCGGGATGGTACCGGCAAGGCTTCAATCAAGCAGATTGCCGAAAAAGGCATTAATAGACATAGCCGGGATGCCAATGGTAATTCATACCTGCAAACGGGCACAACTGGCAAAAAGCCTGAATGAAGTCTATTTGGTAACGGATAGTGAAGTGATTAAACAAGCAGGTGAATCATATGACATCAAAGTGATTATGACAGGCGACCACCATCAAACCGGATCGGACAGGTTGGCTGAGGCTTGTCAATATGTAGATTGTGATATTGTGGTAAATATTCAGGGTGATGAACCATTAGTAAATCCTGAACACATTGACGCTATTGTAACTCCTTTGTTAGAAGATCCTTCATTGCAAATATCTGTGGGTGTAACACCTTATGAAAAAAAGAACAGCGTTTCAGACATAAAAGCGGTTTTGGATCTCACCGGCAACATTATGTATTGCTCAAGAACAGACCTGCCTTCTGATGCGCGGACTCAAGTAAAAGAATTTCTCAAAATGGTTTTTATCGTTCCTTTTAGAAAGAATTTTCTTTTACAATATTCTTCCTGGGCACCTACTCCTCTGGAACAGGTTGAATATAATGAATATCTGAGAGTGTTAGAGCATGGAATCAAAATAAGGGCGGTAAAAGTTGATGGAGCTAAAATCAGTGTGGATACGCCGGAAGATTTGAAGGAGGTCAGGCGATTAATGGCAAAAGATGAGCTCAGGTTCAAATATATGGCAGTTGCCAATGAATGAATAATCATTGCATCATGATATCAATCCCAATTTTTCCTCGATAAAGAAATCTTAACCCGACACCAGTGAGGTACTTTACCAATGAATAACGCAGCTCCATTAAAAAACATTGTCTTTTTTTTATGCTCTCCAAGCATGGGTATTTTGGATAACTGGTTGCCCGTGATATGGAGATTAAAAGAAAAGAGGGAAGATCTAAAATTTATTATTATTTTTCCAAAAGCAAACCATGTCGACCAGATCCATTTATCAAATGTTCTGATCATTTTAGCGGCTAAAATCTTTGATTGTGTTGTGTTCAAATCTCACGCGGGTCATTGGTTGTACGCAGAAACTTTTTCACAGGTAAAGGTGAAGAACAAGTTAACAAGACTTGAATGGTTTCTATTAAGAATCATAAAAAAGCTAAAAAAATGGCCGATTAGCGGACTAGTAAGCGGCCTCATACAATATGGGTATGGTAAATTATGCAAATTTCGGGACAGAAAATACCTATATGATTGGGAACTTGCTGAAAAGCATGGGGTATGTATTCTTTACGATGTGTACGAAGAATCAAAGCCTTTCAATGTAGACTTGATGAAAAAATTTAGAGAAATCCCCAAGTTTTCTATTCAACACGGAATTAATATTAACGATGGTGGTGTCTTAAGATATTCTGAAAAGTTATTGGATGGTGACTATAGAAAGGATATCAAAGCATATTTATTTTCCCCAAAGGAGTGTCCATTATATGAACATCAATATGCTATTCATAAATCATTTATGAAAGTTGTGGGAGTACCTCGGCATACACCTGACTGGATGAATTTTATAGTTGCCAACATTTCAGATAAAATGAATGGATTGAGTAATGACTTTATTTTTATTATCTCAAGACCAGCTAACACAAATTATCATTCTTACGAACGCAAGAAGAAAGCCTTAAAAGCCATTAAGCGTTTGGCCTGGATTGATCTGAAAAAAAAGATCGTGGTTAAATTGCACCCCAAGGAGATAAAAGAAGGACTTTATGAGGAAGTGTTTGGCAATGATACCTATGGTGACAAGTGGGTTTATTCGAACCTTCACCCCTTTGTTTTGGGTAAAGAGAGTGCTTTTGCAATCAGTTTCTATTCAGGTGTAGTGGTTGACATGGTTGCTTTGGGAGTTCCGACCATTGAATATCTTGATTTAAGAGGAATTCCTGAGTGTGACAACAGTGAATCCCTTCGTGATAAAAAGGGGCACCCTGTTTTTAGCTTTCGATACTTGGATCTGGTTTTAGGAGCCAGCGATTACGATCAGATGAAGGCTCACGCTATGGAAATAATGAGCGATCGAGAGACGGTGATAAATAGACTCCAGGCTAGATACAACGAACTTTTTCCGCGAATTGAAAATATAAATGAAGTGATCGCTCAGGATATTCTAAGTTTTGTTTCGAAAAAGCGTGAATAAAATTCACATTTTTTGAAATCGTTCATTTGCCGCAAATTTTTTGACACACGCTGCATCCCTGATTGATAAGCCACAAACGACAAGCTTACGTTCTTATTTCACACCATTGTGTGATGAGTTGGGTAATAGTTGCATTTCAAAGATGCTGAAATAACGGAATTAAAAAAACTGCTTTGACTTAATAGATGTCCACACCCATTTACAGGCGAATTCTGTAACCGTAAAATAGGAGGTTCATATATGGGAGTCACAAAAAAAACACTTTTTTTGCCAATTGAAGTAATAGCCCGTGAGCTGGATTCCAAATTACTTCTTGCACA
>JAFGSC010000200.1 GCA_016934875.1 Candidatus Atribacteria bacterium | reverse complement strand
TTCCCATCATAAACTGAAACCATGGACATTCCCATCACTTCCGTTTCGGTACGAGTTTTATAAATTTCTTCTCCATCTATCTTGACTTTTTTATAATATATTTTTGTCTCCCCAGCCATGGCAGCTACCCCTCCGGTAGGCTTCTGAACAACCGTATAATCATCAATACCTGCCATCTGCTTGTCATAAGCCTTTTGCATATTATGAATGATCTCCTGCACATTGACCGCCGCCATACAGGCACAACCAAAAAATAACAGCAATCCAAAAGCTATCACAATAATGAATAATTTTTGATTTTTTCTGAACATTTTTTCCTCCTGTTTTTTACAAATATTCATTTCATTGATTCATATTGAATACTCTAAGTCTATTTGATTAAAAAAATCTTTAATAAATATAAAAACCACGTGCATTCAGCAATCGATTGTTATCGGTACTCATTTCTTTCTCAAATACACATCTTTGTTAGTTTTAGAGATGAAATATAAGAAGTTATTATTCTATTGTAGTTTTTTTAATTATACAATTCTCTGAATAGGTTGACAATATGATGTATCCCAACTTTCGTTAAAATATAAAGCAAGCGACAGAATCGGTTGATCGATCAATATGCACTTTATCCCATGACAAATCTCTTATGATTTCCCGAGGAGAAATCCTGACTGAAAAGCTTTTTCCAGGAGTTCCTTCTGTTTTCTGGCACCACCACCAAAATCCGATTGAAGAACAATCAAATTGTCTACTAGGTTAATATTGGCAAAATATTTACTCCAGATTCTCAGGGAAACAAGAGCATGCTCGGGATCTTTAGAGATATTAGCCACCCAAATAAAGATTCCTTTTTTTCTTTTTTGTATTCTTGATTTAAATACTATTTTCCCATTTGGCAAAGTGATCATTTCTGCCAAACAATTGGAACGGTCGATCATCAGTTTCAACTGTGCACTGAAGGTACCAAAATAGGCAGGAGCTCCTATTACCAGGCCATCGGCAGTTTCAAGAATTTCATATATTCTATCCATGCCATCATGAAAGAAGCAATAATCGGGGGCAGGGAAAGCACTACAAGCTTGACATGGCATGATTTCCAAGTCATTGAGATAAATTTTTTCAGTTTCCGCTCCGGCGGATTGGGCTCCTTCCAATACTTTCGTAACCAGGGTATCTGTATTCATACCTTTCCGTGGACTACCTATGATTCCAATAATTTTTAATCCCATGAGTACTCACTCCTTACTCATATTCATTTCGTATTCCCTCTCTAATTGCTTTTATTGATAGCGTTGTTCATCTCCCACGGTCTGCTCCAAAATCCAATCACTGATTATAGTTAAAGCCACTGCCGAAATCGTTTCTTCAATTTTGGCATATTCCTCCGGAGAACCGGTTTGCGCAGTCTGAAAAAGATGATTAAGACCGGGAAGTTCTTTGATTAAAAAATTCGTATTACCTCCCTGCAGTAATCCTTCCTTTATAGCACTAAGATTTTCTTTGGGCGGTACTTGTAGGTCTTTCTCCCCGTTAAGAGCTAGAACCGGACATTTAACTCTACTTAAAGTCGGCTTAGGATCATAGGTTAGAAAAAACTTAAACCACGGTGATAATAAACTCTGCAATTGTGCTTTAATAAATAGCTCCTGATCTCCGATCTGATTTTTAGCATCCTCACTTAACTCAGAAAAATAATCCCGAAACAATGGAAGAAGTTTTTCTGTTAAAACCTCATCATTTTCCTCTTTTTTAACCAAACTGTAAACTTGGTCATTAAAGAAATAATTTTTAGCAATCTCTTCTTCACTAGATCCCATGGCCCTTGAAATTAATTCACTCTGTAAATGCAAGATCTCTTCCCCAGTTAGACCGGTTCCAGCCAGTAAAACTACGAAGGCTACATCGGAAGATTTGACAGCCACCATAGGAGCGATGATGCCTCCCTCACTGTGGCCGATAAGACCAATCTTTTGATCATTGATTTCTTCTCTTTTTTTAAGGTATTCTATCCCCGCCATCACATCAGAGGAAAAATCCTCGCTGGTTGCCTGTGAAAAATCTCCAGTTGATTCCCCTACCCCACGATCATCAAACCGAAGTACGGCAATTCCCTGTCGGGTCAGATAATCTGCCAATATCAGGAAAGGACGATGTCCGGCAATTGTTTCGTTTCGATCCTGTGGACCTGAACCACTGATTAGTATGACGCATGGTGAAGGATCTACTCGGTCAGGCAAAGTCAAAGTTCCGGCAAGTTTAATCCCGGCAAATTTATTCTCAAAGATTACTTCTTCTTCTAAATAAGGATAAGGCTTTTGGGGGTCCTGGGGTTTTGTTATTTCTTCTATGCTGTCCACTTTCTTCAGTGTCAGAGGAAAGGAAGCTCCGGACTGTTTCCATTCTCCCTCGATCATTAAATAATCACCATCCAATTTCCCTTCAAAGAAACCACCAATAGTCTTCACCTGCAAGCACAATATACGATTTTCGATGATGACTTCCTCAACAGGAATACCTTTAACGCCCTGATCAGGACTATCTAGACTAGCAATAAAGGTTCCATCAGGTTTTTTGGTAACGTGACATACAATTCTGAGCTCTGTTCCGGGAACAATTAACTTTCCTTCCCAAATACCCTCAATACTTGGCTTCTGTACAAATGAAATGCTTTGTTCCTGTTCTGAAACGCACATAGATGCGCTATCGCTCATAATACTCATAATAAAAGTCATACAAATTAAAAGGTAAAATAAAATTCTAATCATTTTTTTAGTCTTCCTTTTTTAAAAAATATCAGCTATTTTTCTTACATAATAGAAGTTTTTGTAATATTTTAAAACCTAACACCGACTTTTTTTTCGATCAAGTCTTCCTAACATCGAAAAAACAATTATCTTTTGCTTACATATAGATTAATTCAGATTCTTCTCTGCTGCCGGATATAAGTATTTATTCATGTCTTCCAATGGAAATTGTTCTGTCCTATTTCTGTAAAGTAACAAACAATCCAAAGGACCGTCCCTTGGTTTTTTATTATTTCCGGCAACATCTTCCGATAGTTATTATAATGTGGGTTATATTAGTAGTAATTTATTATACTTCACAATGAAAAAAATTCCTAAGATAGTAACTACTTGGTTAAATCATATTATTTTATCATATCCCTGTCAACGAAATCATCAAAGAATAAGCACTTTTGAGGTTTCAGATGTTCATTGTGCATAAAAAACAAAATACCATGGTTGTTTTGACTATTCTTATTTTACTGATTAAAAATATATGAAAAAAACTGAATCACTGATTTAAAAAATTACTTGACATTAACGCTACGGAAAGGTTAATAATGGCTATTAAAAAAGAAAGGACAGGATCAAAGTATTGGAGTATACTATAAAACGATTGGCAGAGATATCAGGAGTTAGTAGACGAACCTTGCGGTATTATGATGAAGTTGGTCTGTTAAAACCAGTTAGATCTCTTTCCTCCGGCTACCGTATTTATTCCCAGAAAGAAGTAGAAAGGCTACAGCAAATTCTTTTCTACCGTGCCTTAGGTGTAAGTTTAAGAGATATTCACAGAATCATAACTTTACCTAATTTCAATGAAATCGAATCCCTAAAAGAACATCATAAAAAGCTTTTAGAAAAAGAAAGACAGATACATCTGCTTATTCGTAACGTCGAAAAAACAATTGAAACAAAAGAAAGGAAAAGAACCATGAGTGATAAAGAAAAATTTGAAGGATTTAAGAAAAATTTAGTTGACGAAAACGAAAGGAAATATGGCCAAGAAATTCGCCAGTTGTATGGAAATGACATAGTAGAAAAATCAAATGAAAAATTAAAAAAAATGAACCAGGAAGATTATGAAACTGCAAAAAAGATTGATAATGAACTAATGTCAACACTAAAGGAAGCAATGCAAAACGGCAATCCCGCGAGCGAGATTGCACAAAAAGCAGCTGATTTACACCGTCAATGGCTTTCTTTTTATTGGAGTCACTACAGCAAAGTAGCGCATGCCGAACTGGTTCGTATGTATGTAACTGATCATAGATTTTCTGATTTTTATGACCAGAAACAACTTGGCACCGCAAAATTTCTAAGAGATGCTGTCCTTGTTTATACAGGCAAGATAAAAGGTAAAAATTAAACTAAAAATAAGAATCAATATTACAATTTATGAATCAATAGAACACTATTTCAACACCAGTCTGCACATTTTTAAGCTTGGCTATGACCTATGAAAAAACTAGTGCAATGCCAGAGGCTTTCTCGAAATCCTTTCACTGTCTATGAAGTAAAAAGGTATTGATAAAAGAATTGCTATCTTTAAAAATGATTCCCAAAATAAATTCTTCTATCAATACCTTTTTTGAAAATTTTTTCAATGACTGTATCAGGCGATATTCTTCTCTATGATACCATCTTTGATTACAATCAAGATATTGCTCACATTTCTTAAACAGGAAATATTCTTAGATGGATCACCATTAACAACGATTAAATCAGCAAGCTTACCTTTTTCTAAAGTACCAATCTTATCGCTCATCTGCAAAGCTTCTGCACTAATTTTAGTACCTGCAACGATTGCCTCCATGGGTGAAAAGCCAATTCTATTCACAAATATTTCCAATTCCAAAGAATTTTCACCGAATGGTATCAAGGGAACATTGAGAAAATCTGTACCGAGAGCTATTTTAACCCCAGCCTTCCTTGCTTTCCTAATTGTTTCAAGATGTGCTTCGTGAGCTATCTTGGATTTTATTATTCCGTACTCAGGTACATTAAACTCCCTTCCCTTAGTTACAAGTCGTTCTACAATCGAAAAAGTCGGTATCACAACAGCATTTTTCTCTAGCATTAATTCAATACCTTCATCATCCATATAGATTCCATGTTCAATCGTTTTCACACCAGCTTTTAGGGCATTGTTAATTCCTTCTGCACCCTGAGCATGAGATGCAACATACGAATCCACTCTCCTCGCTTCCTCTACAATTGCACTTATTTCCTCTATGGTGAATTGCGACCATTCTGACTTGTCTCTTTCAGATAATACTCCTCCGGTACTGCAAATTTTGATGAAATCTGCACCTTCACGGAATTGTTCACGGGCTGCTTTTCTACATTCATCGGCACCATCACATATTCTTCCGAAACCGTAATTTTTAACAAAGTCCAAAGGAAGAGAATGGACATCACCATGTCCAGCTGTTTGTGATAATACCTTATTAGCAGAAAAAATCCTTGGGGCCGGCTTTAATAAACCTTCTTTTATAACACGATTAAGATAAACGCCAAGACCTCCTGCATCACGAACAGTAGTAAAACCTGCCTCGATCAAAGGTTTTAATCCGGTGGTAACTCTCATTGCTTTAATAATATTATCTTCTAAAGTCCAAAAAACAGAATTCAGCCCCGTTGAACCCATAAGATGTAAATGAGCATCAATCAGTCCCGGTATTATCGTATTTGCTTCTTTTAATTCTATAACTTCTGCATCTTTTGGTATCTCTATTTTTGTTACAGGACCAATCTCTTCAATCTTGTTGTCTTTAATAACGATCACTCCGTTTGTAATAGGTTCTCTCCCTGTTCCATCAATAATTTTTCCCTTTAATACCAAATTTCTTTCACTCATTTGCTAAATCTCCCTTTTTTAATTTTTCATTTATATACATTAAGCATAGACTATCTTTCAAATTCAATCAAATCAATGCTATTTAAGAGTACTAACTAATATTGTAGCAAATAAAATAGAACCGGTTGTTACCGTAGCATACCCTCCTACAAGCATGGGTGGCAATATATATTCAAATATTGCATTTTTTTCCTTATTATTTTTTGAAACAGAGCGAGAAACCTCATCGCTTATCAGATAATTCCCAGGAAATCCAAATTCTGCTGTTAGAGCTACTGCAATTGTCAATTCTTTGGGCCACCTGACAATCCAACTACTAATGTATCCCCCTAAAATCAATCCAATTGTGCCAATGAATAATATTCCGATAATCGGAAAAAATTTTGCTTTAAAAGCTTCAATTGTTACATTATTCATGGTAACGAATATATATATAATCAATGCTGCCATGGTTATACCAATTGAGTTCGCTCGATTTAGCATTCGTCCACGATAGATGCCAAAATAAGCACCTGCCAAACCAATAACGATAGCCCAAATTGAAGAGTTGATTTGTTTTATCACAGTACCTAGAAAAACGGCAATTGAACCGCCTATCAATAGCTTTAATAACATAATACTGTCTGATTCAAATTTCTTGGGAAGCAAAGCTTTGTATTTTGGACTGGGGTTTTCATCGGTTCCATAGGGTATTTCTTCCACAATATCAATAGCCCCTTCGGGAGGCCTTTCATCAACATTTTTTACTTTACTGCCAGGTATTCCTCCTGAAAGATATTGCTCACGGACTTTTAAAGCATATTTTTTTAATAAGTTTGATGCAATTGGCATACCTACTAATCCTTGGATTGCTAAAATAGTTGCTGCAATTACAATTAATCCATCTAGACCCATTGCTTTCAAACTATCTATCGTAACCAAAGCAGCTATGATTCCCCCTAAAACTGGTGGGCAACCTGCAACTGTCTCATTCCATCCAAAAATCGGAGAAGCGACCAATAACATAAAAATTGCCGCAACCGCCATGGCAATAAAGGCTACCACAATAGCTTTCCATTGCTGGGTAATAATATTGAAGGGAATCAAAGTCCCCATATGAACAATTAATACAGGGATCATCATCGCACCAAAGGGTCCTATCGTAGAAATTGTCATCAAATCTTTTGGTAAACCAGACCAGATAAGGATTAAATATAAAGCAAAGGCAGTAAATAACATTGGGATTCTAGCCCTGGTTATGATCGAAATAAAATCTCCTATTGCTACTAGGGCAATTAAAATTAAGGCTGCATAAATGGGTGTCATTTCAATACCTCCATAAAAAACTAATTTTTAAAAAATAGTAACAACAAAGAAAAACAAATATTCCTCCCTTCTATTTTGATGGTTATGAACTAAAATACAAAAAGCCTGAATGAGTATTCATTTGGAACTTCTCATTCAGGCTTTTATCCTAAACGTGTAGTCAAACACCTGTACCGCTTGGTCTTACGCTATAATGATCATAGAGCAGATCCCTAGGTACACTTCCTTCTTTTTGATATCTTTTATTCTTTTTATTATTTTTTAGTAAATTTAATCACATTTAAGAGAGAATGTCAAATTTTACTCATCAATGATTTGTATTATTCATGAATATCTAATCAAAAATGCTCATTCTTTAAATGAGTTTGTTTTTCTGATAAATCGCTTGGCTTATTTATCCAAGATATTCGTTTTTTTTCATTCTAGTAACGCTTCGCTGAGATGTAATATTCAATTGTATAGAATCTTCATGTATTGAACTATTTTTTCGACAATTTTCGATTAGAATATTTCTGAATAATATTTTTCTTCATTTATTTCTCCATTGAAAAATATTATGCAATGCGTTATGCTTAAAAAGCACATCGCATCTTATTTGTAAAGACTGTAAAAAGTTTTAAAAGAAACAGTGGCTATAAAATATTTCCCCACGGAGTGCACTAAAAATGCAGAAAATTCAACAAGAAATCGATCCTGAATTTTCTGATTTACTTGCCAGGATCAAAAAACATGATTTTAAAATTGGCTTAGCTCTGGGTAGTGGATCAGCAAAAGGTATGGCTCATATTGGAGTGATCCAAACTTTAAATCAATATCAAATACCGATCCACTTAATTTCGGGAACAAGCATCGGTGCCGTTATCGGCTCTGTCTATGCTACCGGTATTACTGCTGATAAAGTTGACCACATTATTTCTTCATTGAAAAGAATAAAGGTTCTCTCTTTTTTGGATCCAACTCTTCCAAGTTCTGGCCTTTTCAGCGGAAGCCGATTTGTAAAATATTTAGAAGACATCGCCTTAAAGGATATGGATTTCAGTGATTTAAAGATTCCTTTTGCTGCAGTCGCTACAGATATTAAAACAGGTGCCAAGGTTATTTTAAATCATGGGAATGTTGCCATGGCAGTTAGAGCAAGCTGTTCTTTGCCAGGGATCTTTGCCCCGGTACCCTACCAGGAATATTTTCTGGTAGATGGCGGTCTGGTTGATCCTGTTCCCGTAGATATCGTCAGAAAAATGGGAGCTGACCTAGTGATTGCAGTTAATTTAACTTCAGAAAACCCCAAACCAAAAGTACTGGTCAGCAATCAACAAACCGGGGAGTTGAATCAGGTAAAAGACTTAATCAATATAAAGCTCTATAAAGAGATCAAATCAAAATATAAAGTTGTTCATCACTTTGACTCTGTGGTAAGTCAGGAAGTAACCTCTTTAAAAAATATTGTGAGGACTACTGCTAAGAAATGGGAGGGTCCTCATATTTTTGAAGTCATCAGCAAATCGATTGATATTATGGAAAAGGAGATTACTGAACACAGTATTTTTGACGCTGATATCGTGATTGAACCCACGCAAATCGAGAAAATAGGATTGTTTGAATATCATAGAGCTGAAAAAATCATCGCAAGTGGAAAAGAAGCAACCAGAAAAATGATTCCCCATATCATAAAAGCTATCAAGATAAAATTGAGCTAATCAGCTCTTATTCTATCTATAAGTATAAGGCTATCCTTAAATCTGCACGGTGTGATATTAAGGTAATCTTTGACTGCTATCATTGAATATAGTAATATTTAAACATTAATAATGGAGAAAGTTAATGTTTAAACAATATTTCAGACTTAGCCGTCCATTTAATAGCCTTTCAGGATGTATTGTTGTTATTCTAAGCGGTTACGTAGCCAGAGCTATCTCGTTTTGGCCTGTGATTATGGCTGCAATAACCGTCTTATTAATAAATTCTTCTACCAATGCCTGGAATGATTATCTGGATATTGAAATTGAC
>JAFGSC010000199.1 GCA_016934875.1 Candidatus Atribacteria bacterium | reverse complement strand
GTTTCCCACGGCTGAAAGTTCTATCCCAATTTCCTTAAAAACAGCCGAAACGGGTTCACCGTACAAAAGATTGGACATAGCGCTTCCTTGATAGTTATCCCCAGCTGATACAATAATTGTACCATCAGGGTCTTTTGCCTTCTCAGCCTTCAGGGCATAAGCTAGTTTAGCAGCACCCACATTCTTACCGGAAGAAGCAAGGCTTCCATGAAAGTCATTGATCGATAAAACAACAATTTCTTTTTCCAGTGCAAGAACAAATGATATTGAGCTCAACACCATTAAAAAAATCATTGCATTAACCAAAATAATTTTTCTTAAATTCCAATGTTTTAACATTATCACATTTAACCTCCTAAAAGAATTGTTTTTTTTTAAAAAAACATCTGCGTTTATAAAGGACTCTTTTTTATAAAATATTTTTACACCTCCTTTATTATTCTTTATCAAAGAAACTGATGAATGGGACAATAATGGTTAGAAAGATCTTTAGAAACATCCACTACCAATCAATGTTTTTTGCAATCGTTAAGAATATTTTTCTAGCATTTTTTAAATACGAATATAAAACCTACAAATTAGAATACTTGTAACCAGTATCACACAAAATTGTCACGATATTTTTTGCTTTCACATGAGCTCTAGCATACTTTACGGCTGCCATCACGTTTGCTCCCGAAGAATACCCGACATATAATCCTTGTTCAAAACATAATTTTTTAGTCATTTGTTCAACTTCGGGATCAGCTACAGTGATGATCTCATCTGCCAAAGACTGATCCCAATGTGGCGGAATTAGACCATATCCTGTACCCTGAATGATATGCTTAGGATTTTTGATTTCTCCTGTTTTCAAAATGGCTGCATTCTCCGGCTCCACAGCAATGCATTTTATTTTACTGTTTATAGATTTTAAAAACTTCGAAATTCCTAAGAATGTTCCCCCGGTCCCGATCGATGCAACAAAAGCGTCTAAATCCGGCAAATCGTTCCATATTTCAGGACCAGTAGTCTCAAAATGAGCTTTTAAGCTTGAAGGATTATTAAATTGATCAACATAAAATCCTTTGTGATCCGCTGCATAATCTTCAGCAACTTTCATTGCATAAGCGATGTCTTTTCCGGTAACCTGTCCTTGAAATCCATTCACCTGATCCGTCAGTATAACCTCCGCTCCAAGTGATCGAATGATTTTTATCCTTTCAGGGCTATTACCTTTTGGCATGACAGCAATAAAAGGATTCCCAAATTGCTTGCAGACTAATGCAAGCCCCGCTCCCATATTACCGCTGGTCATTTCCACAACCCATTGACCTTCTTTAAGTCTTTTAGATTGGTAAGCATCTTGGATGACCTGATAAGCCGATCTATCTTTCACGCTACCCCCTGGTAGCATAAATTCAAGTTTTCCGTAAATATTGACCTTGTTATCTGAAATCCTATCCAACCTGACGAGAGGTGTATTGCCTATTAAACGTAGTACATTCTGAACTATCATCCCTATTCTACCTTTCTAAACAAAACCATTTAATAAATAGATTAGCTATTAGTTTGTCACTATTTTGAAAATGTTATAATATAAATATCTATTTTATTATATCATTAGATGATGATTCAAAAAATGACCGTTCGATTAAGTTATAAAATATTTTCTCAAAAGAAAGGTAAAAATAATGGTTAAATATAAAATATTTTTCATTTTATTCATAATATTAATCATGATTGTACTAGGAAATAATGCCTATGCACAACCATTGTCCAGGGAGGAAGAGAGGATCGGTGCTTCCAAGGATGTTTTTTTAGAAATGGTTTCTCAGGAAGATCAGGCAGGAGCAATTGGTAAGCTTTTAGAACATGCTTCTGGAATTGCTATTTTTCCGGAATTAACTAAAATTGGGCTAGGGATAGGAGTTCAATTTGGTGAGGGTATTGTTTTAAGAAAAGACCCCGAAACAAGAAAATGGTATGGACCAGCTTTTATAGAAATTAAAACTGCTTCTGTAGGACCTCAAATCGGAATTCAAGATGTATCGTTAATACTTATTGTTATGGATCAAGAAGGAATTGATGCATTTAAAAATAATGATTTTCATTTCGGAGCGAATATCAGCATTTCGCCTGGACCTACAGAAAAAACCTTACAAAAAATTGAAGATTTTAATGACTCAATTTATACCTACTCTCATAGTGAAGGAATTTATGCTGGATTTACCCTTGAAGGGTCTGTCATTCATGAAGATTCTAATGCTAATCAAGCATTCTATGGAAGAAGCATTACGAGCAAAGAAGTATTGGAAGACAAAGAGCCAAACAATATAATAGCTTTAAAACTGATCATAGAAATAGAAAAAGTAAGCAATTAAGTAAATTTTAAAATACATCTTTTTTAAAAAAATAATACTAAATATTCCTTTAGTATGCTTAGTATGCTGCATCTCTATAGTTATAGAAAACGATTGTGATGTTCTGCTAAATCTGGTTATTCGGGTTTTTTCGAATGTCTAATTTCTCATCCCAACATAAGGTTGAAAAATCTTCTTCTTGCATCCGCTGTAAAAAGACCTTTCCTTCTAAATGGTCATTTTCATGTAAAATAACCCTTGCATGAAAAGGTGAATCTATTTCTTCCACATGCTCCTTTCCTTTGATGTCTACATACTTCATTTTAATCCAAATTGGTCTTTTTACCCACCCGTAAATCGTAGCGTAAAATAAGCTTAAACATCCTTCTGAATCTCCATTGACCTCAGAAGATACTGTTAATATTTCAGGATTGATGTAGGCATGAAAGCCAATAGTGGCTGTAGGATGGTCATCCTGACTAGACTTTATGTTTACAATAAATATCCTGTGTGAAAAACCTATTTGAGGAGCTGCCAATCCTACTCCTCCGTAATAGTCCATGGTAGCTTTTAACGAATCGATAATTTTTCTCCCTAAGTCAAAATCTGTTACTTTTTCTGACTTCTGAAAAAGCAAAGCGCCTTCATTAGTTCCTGCTTGTTTCGGTAAAATAATGTTCATTATCCATCAATTCCTCTGATATTTGTTCTACTAATAATATTTTTTATTAAAATTGCTATTCCTATATCCTCTTAATTATTTAAATAATGAATCTTATATTTTTTGCATTATCGATTCATTTTTTGTCATTTCTATAATATAAGTGTTTTTATTCACGTGATTGATCAATCTTCTTTCTTAATGTTCCAAGATATGCAGCTTCAACCTCTGGATTGGAAAGTAATTCTTCAGACATCCCTTGAAGAATGATTTCCCCTGTTTGAAGAACATACCCCCTATTCGAAAGCTTTAATGCCTGTCTAGCGTTCTGCTCTACCAAAAAAATTGTAACTCCTTCAGAGTTAATCCTTTTTAATTCTCTAAAAATATCCTTTATAATTATAGGGGCTAATCCTAAAGAAGGTTCATCTAGAAGGAGCAACTTTGGCCTAGACATCAGAGACCTCGCAATCGAGAGCATTTGCTGTTCTCCTCCTGAAAGAGTTCCCGCATATTGTTTGTTTCTTTCTTTTAAAATAGGAAACAATGAAAAAATCCACTCGAGATCCTCTTTGATCTTTCCCCTATCCTTTCTTGAAAATGCACCCATCATCAGGTTTTCATAAACAGTAAGTGGTGCAAATACCTGTCTACCCTCTGGAGTAAGCGTAACGCCTTGGTTAATCACCTGATAACTCTTACGAGCAAGCGGTTCATTTTTAAGAAATATCTCACCATTGTCCCTAGGTACCATTCCCATAATCGTCTGCATAAGAGTTGATTTACCTGCACCATTAGAACCAATAACACTCACAATTTCTCCTTCATTAATATAAAGGGAAATGCCTTTAATTGCCTTGATTGCACCATAACTTACGTGAAGATCTTTAATTTCCAGAATTGGCATTTCAGTATTTACCATTCTTCTCCCTCCTCACCTAAGTATGCCTTAAGAACTTCGGGGTGTTTTTGAATTTCATCAGGGTTTCCTTCGGCAATCTTCGTCCCAAAATTCATACATATAACATGTGAACAAATTTCCATGACTAAATCCATATGGTGCTCAATCACTAATATCGTAAATTGAAATTCTTTATGGATATCAAC
>JAFGSC010000198.1 GCA_016934875.1 Candidatus Atribacteria bacterium | reverse complement strand
GAAAATAGTGAAAATGTATGGGGTGGTTACGAGCCTTATTTAAGGAGTGTACCTTCAACTTATGAAGACAAAGCATCACCGCCGAATCATTTTTGGGATTATTCGCTAACAGAGCAGGAATTGATGACCAAACTGATTAAAAAAGGATATCAAATGAGTCAGATCGATAATGTGGTCATCAGTGAAAAAACAGAAACCGGCAGGGTAAAATCTGTCGATATTCTGTTTGATCATTACCAGAAGATCAATTTTAAAGTCAATGATTTTAGGTTATTTATAGGACCTACACTTATTAGAAGTTCATTGTTCGATGTTTATAAAATCGGCGGAAATATTGAGCAAAAAAAGGTGCTAAATTCTCAGCCTGAGAAGGAAAATAAGGTTATTCAAAAATCAGTGCATGATATTTTAGAAGAAGAAAAAGACTTAAGTATTGCCGAACTGATTCAATTATTGAACAGGCCGGAAGAGAAAAGACAAGAGAAAGAACAAGATTCTTTAACGCAACCGCAGATAAAGGAAACTGAAGAACATAGCGAAACTGTATACACCTTTAAGGGATCAGGGAACGGTCATGGAGTAGGGTTGTCCCAGTGGGGTGCTTATGGTATGGCTTTGCAGGGATATGATTATGAAGAAATATTGAAATATTATTATCAGGGTATTCAGCTTACAAAATTATATGAATAGACGGAAGAACGGTTGAATCGTGAGGCAGTGAATGGATATAAAAGTTTTTGATTACGATTTGCCACCTGGCTATATTGCACAGGAGCCTTTGGCAAAAAGAGATCATAGCCAATTGATGGTTCTTGATCGAGAAAAAGATGTGATTGAACATAGGAAGTTTTATGATATAATCAATTTCCTTAAAACGGGTGACTTATTAGTATTAAATAATAGCAAAGTATTGCCCGTAAGACTATTAGGGAGAAAAAAAAATAGTGGAGGACATGTTGAAGTACTTCTCATTTCTCGGAATATAGACAATCAATGGAAAGTGTTATTAAAACCCGGGAAAAGAATTCATCCTGGAGTTGTCATTTTATTTTCGCCCCAACTAGAAGGGGAAGTTGTCGGTAAAGACGAACAAGAAGGAATGTATCTGATGAATATGCGGGCAGAGGAGGATTTTTATGAAGTTCTTTACAAAATAGGAAAAATGCCTACCCCTCCTTATATCAAAAAGGACTTAACCAAATCCTCGCTGTATCAAACTGTGTACGCTTTGAATGAAGGTTCGATTGCAGCACCTACTGCTGGTTTTCATTTTACAAAAGAACTTCTCGATGATATTGGGAAAAAAGGAGTTAAGATTGTTTTCTTAACCCTGCATATTGGAAGAGGTACTTTTGAAATGATGAGAACGAGCCAGGTAGAGAATCATAAGATGAAATCTGAAATTTATACCATCTCTTCAGAAAATGCCGCAATCATCAATCAAGCCATTCAAGAGAAGAGAAGAATTATAGGTGTAGGTACTTCTGTAACCAGGGCGCTGGAATCCTCTGCGGTTCAAAAACAGATAAAAGCAGGCACTTTTTGGACTGATTTATTTATTTACCCTGGGTATCAATTTCAGATAATACAAGCCCTCATTACCAATTTTCATCTTCCAAGATCGACGCCACTCATGTTAGCCTCTGCCTTCGCCGGTAAAGAAAAATTATTAAATGCTTACCGGATTGCCGTTCAAAATAAATATCGGTTCTACAGTTTTGGAGATGCCATGTTTATTAAATGAACCAACAAATTGTTAAAAAAAATTGTGTAAAATTGTTTAAGAAAATAATTCCAGAATATGAGCATTAAATTTAATATTCTTAAAAAAACCCAAGAACAGAATAGTATGGCCAGAATAGGCTTGTTAAAAACAGACCACGGTCAATTTGAAACACCGGTATTTATGCCAGTAGGAACACAGGCTACTGTGAAAGGGATGCTCCCTAAGGAGATTGCAGACTTAGGATTTTCAATTCTTTTGTGTAATGCCTACCATTTATTTTTAAGACCTGGACATCATCTAATTGACAAAGCGGGGGGTTTGCACAAATTTATGGCATGGGATAGAGCTATTTTGACAGATAGCGGTGGTTTTCAAGTTTTTAGTTTAGGAAAAATCAATAAGATTACCGATGAAGGAGTAGCTTTTCAATCCTATATTGATGGCTCAAGGCATTTTATTAATCCGGAAAAAGCAATGGAGATTCAAATGGCTTTAGGTTCAGATATTGCCATGGTTTTCGATCAATGTGCGCCTTATCCTTCTACAAAATACGAAACTAAGTTAGCTGCTGATCGTACTTTCCAATGGGCGAGAGCTTGTATGGCTAGCCACCACCTAAAAAGTCAGTGTCTATTTGGTATTATTCAAGGGGGTTTCTTTCCTGATATTCGCAGGGAGAATGCTTTAAAATTTGTTGATTTAGAATTTCCGGGATATGCCCTAGGAGGACTAAGCGTAGGGGAGCCAAAACAGTTGATGTATGAGATATTAGAGTTGACGACTCCTTTGCTTCCAGAAAGTAAACCTAGATATTTAATGGGCGTTGGGGCCCCACAGTCCATTTTAGAGGGAGTAGCTAGAGGGATTGATATGTTTGATTGTGTTTTACCTACGAGAAATGGTAGAAATGGCTCTCTTTTTACTCTTAATGGAAAAATATCGATTACGAACGCAAGATTTAAAGATGATTTACTTCCTATTGATCAAACTTGCCATTGTTATACTTGTCAGCATTTTTCCAGAGCCTATCTTAGGCATCTCTATATGGCCGGAGAAATGTTAGCTCCAATTTTAGGAACGATTCATAACCTCTATTTTATGAATCGACTGATGAAGGAAATACGCAAAGCGATTATTGAAAACCGTTTCAATTCGTTTAAAAAACAATTCATTGATCATTACCTTTCTGAAGGGGAAAACGATCAATAGCCTAAAATATATCAAGTGATCAATAATATTGGCAATAATGAAGCGTGAAAATATTTGATAAAAGTGAATTAATTAGTTATAATTTAAAAGAATTTTTAAAAAAAGAAAGGTGTGGAATCAATGTCTCAAAGTATTCAACAGTTTTTGCCTTTAATCATTATGTTTGCAATATTTTACTTTATCTTAATTCGCCCGCAACAACAAAAACAGAAAAAACATAAAGAAATGCTGGACAGTTTAAAAATAGGTGATAAAGTGATAACCATTGGTGGCATCTATGGTGTTATAAGAGATATCAAGGGCGATGTATTTACCCTTGAAGTTATGAAAGATATTAAAATTAATACGACTAGAAGCGCTATTGGTTCAAAAAGGGAAAAATAAAAAATATAGATCATAAGAAGTTGAATAGGGGCAGGTACTAATCAAACCTGCCTTTCTTCTTGTATATATGTTAGAAAGATAGATAAAGTCAAACAATATTCTTAGATCACATTTTTTTGATGATGGGTATCAATTGACAAAGGAATTTATTAAATATTATAATATATAGGTATTTTATCTTTTATTAATTTCTATTTAATTTTAGTTGTTTCCTAAGAGCTTAAAGCTAAGATGTATCTTGCATTTATTTAAAGGAGTAATTCAAAAAATGAATCAATTTAGATTAGTAAGATTAGTTATTACGATTTTGGCTATTGGTATTGCTGTTTTTTATGCTTTCCCTCTTGAAAAGAATATTAATTTAGGTCTTGATCTACAGGGAGGTTCGCACATTGTTTTAGAGTGCGTTGATACTCCAAACGCACCGGTTGATAATGATGCTGTAAATCGGGTAATAGAAATTATTACCAATAGAATTAATCCCGAAGGCGTGAAAGAACCGGTGATCCAACGCCAGGGAGACCGAAGAATACTAGTGCAATTGCCGGGTATGGATGACCCCCAGGAAGCGGAGAGCCTCATTGGAAAAACTGCTTTGCTGGAGTTTAAAGATGAAAGTGGTAAAACGTTGTTGACTGGGGCACATTTGAAAAATGCCCAAGCCTCCTTTGATCGTTTTGGAAGAGCAGATGTGGTACTAGAGTTTGATGAGGAAGGAGCAAAACTTTTTGAACAGGCGACTTTAGAGAATGTTGGTAAGATTATAGCGATTACTTTGGATGGACAAGAGATCTCTACACCTGTTGTTGAGGAGCCAATCCCCAATGGTCAGGCTTCCATCGTAGGCCAATTCAGTGTTGAGGAAGCCCAAAAACTGGCCTTACTTTTAAGAAGTGGAGCTCTACCTGTTGAAGTAACTATTCTAGAAAATCGTTCCGTTGGACCTACTTTGGGGAAAGATTCTATTAATAAAGGCTTAAAAGCTGGTATGTTAGGCTTGGTTTTAATTCTTGTATTTATGATTATTTTTTACAAAGGCTTCGGGTTAGTTGCGGATATTGCATTGATTGTTTGCCTTCTTCTTGTTATGGGTGGACTGGGGCTATTAAATGCGACATTAACCTTACCAGGTATTGCTGGGATTGTACTAACGATTGGAATGGCAGTTGATGCAAATATTCTGATTTTTGAAAGAATAAAAGAAGAGCTTAGAATGGAGAAAACGTTCAGAGCCTCCATTGAGGCAGGTTTTTTTAAAGCATTTGGCACAATATTGGATGCCAATGTTACCACATTGATTGCTGCGGTTGCCCTTCTTTATTTCGGAAGTGGCCCCATAAGAGGATTTGCAGTGACTCTAAGCATAGGTATTTTAGTAAGTATGTTTACTGCAATTGTGGTAACAAAGTTAATTATAGAATTAGTTGGGCAACGTTTTAGTAAGAATGCCTTAATCTAGTGGAGGAATATTCTAATGGAATTAGTCAAAGACACAAATCTTCAGTTCGTATCTAAAAGAAAAAAGTTCTTTTTCGCTTCTGGCATCATTATCTTGATAGGGATTATTTCAATGCTCTTTCAAGGACTTAATTATGGTATCGATTTTGCGGGAGGTACGTTACTCCAGTTAGACTTTGAAAACAATGTTTCAGTCGCAGAGGTTAGGGATGTTTTAGGTGAGATGAGTTTAGCGAGCAGTACGATTCAATCTTTATCAGGTAACGAAATTATGATCCGGACTGGTCAGATTTCACTTGAAGAGAGGGAAAAGATGCTAGAAACAATTGAAAGCAAAATTGAACCATTTGAGGTATTAAAGGTTGAAATGGTAGGACCAGTCATTGGTGAATCATTGAAGAAATTAGCTCTTCTGGCGATTATCTTTGCTTTTATTGGTATTATTGTCTATATAACCATCCGTTTTGAGTTTAAATTTGCTCTATCTTCCATTATAGCCCTGGCACATGACGTTCTAATTACGATAGGAATTTTGTCAATCATGCAGAAGGAGATTACCATACCCATTGTTGCGGCAATTCTAACCGTTGTTGGTTATTCTATTAACAATACCATTGTTATTTTTGACCGCTTGAGAGAAAATTTAAAATTTAAAGGGCATACTATTTTTGGAGAATTAATTGATTTGAGTATCAATCAAACTTTAACGAGAACAATAAACACCGCTTTGACTACTTTATTGCCTATCATGGTATTGTATTTTTTAGGCGGTAGCTTGTCAGATTTTGCTTTTGTTCTATTTATTGGTCTACTGGTAGGAACCTACTCCTCGATTTTTATTGCCGGTCCATTAATCCTAGAATTAAAGAAAGGCGTTAAGTTTCAACCTCAACATGTTATGCAGGCTAATAAAAAGGAGAAAAAAGCAGCAGATCTAAAAAAAAATGATCAAAAGAAAAAATAGTGTAAAACGGTTCGATGATTGATTTATATCATTAGATCAATTGTGAACAATAAGAGGGAAAATAAAATCAAGTGGATTATTGCTCAAGATGATAAAGAGTTCAATGAAAAGGCTGCAAATCAAATTGGATTTGATAGGTCATTTGCTCGGATTTTAATGAATAGGGGGTTGATAGATCCTAAGGAAATAGAAAAATTTCTAGATCCCCGCTTAGACGATCTCGTCAATCCTTTATCCCTTCAAGGTGTGGAAAAAGCAGTCAGTCGGATCAAGCAAGCTTTTGTTAATGGGGAAAAAATATTAATTTACGGTGATTATGATGTTGATGGAATAGCAAGTACATCATTACTCTTTCTTGTTTTAAAAGATTTTACTTCTGATGTATATTATTACATACCCGATCGCTCTGATGAAGGTTACGGTATCAGTAAAAAAGGAATTGATTTTGCAATTAAATATCAAATTTCTTTGATGATCACTGTCGACTGTGGTATTTCATCTTTTTCCGAAATCAAAACACTTCGTGATTTAGGAATTGATACCATTGTGACTGATCATCATGAACCTCCCGACAAACTGCCTAATGCATATGTAATGATCAACCCTAAAATATGTGATTATCCTTTTAAAGACCTTGCAGGAGTAGGTGTTGCTTTTAAATTAGCACAAGCTATCTATATTTTACTTCATAAAAAAGATGAAGTGATAAGAAAGTATTTAGATCTGGTGGCTTTAGGTACCATCGCAGATTCAGTTTCTATCTTAGGTGAAAATCGAATCTTGGTAAAGTATGGGCTTGACCAGCTTGTTAAAACTCATAGAATTGGCTTAAAATTACTTGCGGAGTCCTATGGTGATGGAAATTTATCTTACTCATCATTCATTCAATATATCAATTTTAATTTAATACCGGTACTGAACTCAACAGGGAGGGTTGGCCATTCTCATGATTCGGTAGATTTATTACTGACAGACTCTTCTTGTCGAGCCCAGTTTTTGGTCAAGAAGATGTTAAAGTTAAATGAAGAACGAAAATTACTTACCCAGAAAACTTTGGAAGAGGTTAGGGAAATTGCAAGAAAAGAAAATATAATAAAGAAACAGAGAATATTAATACTTGCTTCAGACCATTGGCATCCAGGTATCATTGGAATTGTTGCCTCAAGGATCATGGAAGAATTTTCGAAACCTGTCATCATTATTTCCACTAGCAATGGTATTGGTAAGGGGTCAGGTCGAAATCAGGGTGAGTTTGATTTCTCGAAAATTCTTTTTGACTGCTCTGGTTTATTAATTCGGTATGGTGGCCATCAGTATGCTGCTGGTATTACCATTGATTCTAAGAATATAGATCGATTTAATGAAATAATGAATAAAAATTTAGAACAGGTTATGCCTGTAAATCTGGAGAGTGAGCCGGTAATTCATATCGATACTATCATAAATTATGATACAATAAATTGGAAGTTGATGAATTTCTTAGAAAAGCTTAGACCTTTTGGGCCAGGCAATCCTCAGCCAATTTTTTGTGGCTATGATTTCCCCCTTTCATCTTGGAAAAGGGTTGGAAAAGACGAAAAACATCTCAAGTTAGTTTTTGGTAACACTGGAACTAGGGATTACCTAAATGGAATTGCTTTTCAAATGGCGGAAAAAAGTTTGAATTTTAATAGAAATGATAGGATCAATATAGCTTTCCATTTAGAAACAAATTGCTGGAATGGTAATGAGTCAATACAATTAAATATAAAAGATATCAAGTGAACTGAAGGAGAATAAATATGGACTTAAAGAGTAAAATACGTAATGTGCCGGATTTCCCGGTAAAAGGGATTCAATTTAAAGATATTACGACTTTATTGAAAGATAAAGATGCCTATCGATATTGTATCGATCAGATTACCCAGCATTGTAAATCATTAAAAATTGATTATATTGCAGGCATTGAAGCCCGTGGTTTTGTTATTGGCTCTCCAGTCGCATATAATTTAAATGTAGGATTTTTGCTCATTCGGAAAAAAGGAAAATTACCCGCTGATGTTGAGAGGATTTCCTATCAACTGGAATATGGTGAAAATACTTTAGAAATTCATCGTGACTCTTTGAAGAAGGGTGACCGTGTGATGGTGATAGATGATTTATTAGCTACGGGGGGAACAACACTTGCTGTTTTTGAGCTTATTGAGAAATTAAATGGCATTGTTGTGGGGGCTGATTTTATTATTGAATTGGAAATGCTCGAGGGAAGAAAAAAATTGAGTGGATATGAAATATTCTCACTCGTAAAGTATAATATTTAAAACTAGTGTGGAATTTTGCTGATAAGTGATAACTGTGATAAGTATAAAATCTTTGAATGATTCCTATTCCATTGATTTAAAGAGGTGTTTAAAATCGACAATTCTGTTACGATTGAATCGTTAATTGAAAAAATAAAAGCGTATAATCCGGAAGCAGATATTGATATGGTTTTAAAGGCCTATCTTTTTTCTCAAAATGCTCATCAGAACCAGAAACGATATTCAGGACAACCTTACTTGTCTCATCCCTTGGAGGTCGCAGATATTTTGGCTGATTTGAATATGGATGTCATTACGATTGTGGCTGGTTTGCTTCATGATGTAGTGGAAGATACCAATCTAAACCTCGAAGAAATAAAGGATGCATTTGGAGAAGAAGTAGCAATGTTAGTCAATGGAGTAACAAAGCTTAGTAAAATATCTTATCAAACAAAAGAGGAAAGGCAAGCTGAAAGCTTTCGTAAAATGTTTTTAGCCATTGCAGAAGATATTCGAGTCATTCTTATTAAATTAGCTGATCGATTGAATAATATGCGAACTTTAAAATACATGCCGGCGCCGAAACGTTTAAAGAAAGCAAAGGAAACCCTGGATATCTACGTTCCAATTGCCAATCGATTAGGGCTTTATAGGGTGAAATGGGAATTAGAGGATTATTCTTTATTGAATCTTGAACCTAAAAAATACAGTGAGCTGGCAAGGAAAGTGGCTAAGAGCAGGGCGGAAAGAGAAAAATACATTGAATTTATAAAAAACAAAATGGCTGAAGAGTTACAAAAATTTGGAATTCAGGCTAGTATTCAGGGTAGGCCAAAAAATATTTATAGCATTTATAAGAAAATGGAAGAACAGGATAAGGACTTCTTTCAGATTTACGACTTGATGGCCATTAGGATCATTACCAATTCGATTGCTGATTGTTATGCTGCACTGGGACTTTTACACTCTATATGGAAACCAATGCCAGGGAGATTCAAAGACTATATTGCGATGCCAAAATCAAATATGTACCAGTCTTTACATACCACTGTGGTAACTTCTGAAGGAGAACCTCTCGAGGTGCAAATTAGAACCGTAGAAATGCACCGCACCTCTGAATATGGCATTGCTGCACATTGGAAATATAAAGAAAAGGCAGATTTTCTAAAAGATAAGAAATTCGAGGAAAGACTAACCTGGTTAAGGCAAATATTGGAATGGCAAAAAGAGTTAAAAGACCCCTTGGAATTTATGGAGAATTTGAAGATAGATTTACTGCAATACGAAGTATATACTTTTACCCCTAAAGGTGATGTAAAAGTATTAACCTTAGGGGCAACACCGGTTGATTTTGCCTATGCCATTCATACCGAGATTGGGCATCGATGTGTAGGGGCAAAGGTAAATAATCGCATCGTGCCACTTGATCGGAAATTAAAAAGTGGTGATATTGTAGAGATTATTACCTCTAAGACGTCAATTGGGCCAAGTAGGGATTGGTTAAAATTTGTCAAAACCTCTGGTGCGAGAACTCGCATTAAAGCATGGTTTAAAAAAGAATTACGGAAAGAAAACATTGAAAAAGGCAAAAATCTGCTTTTAAGAGAATTGGAAAAATATAAACTTCCTTGGAATGCTGAACTGGAAGAAAAACTAAATGATATTTGTCAGCCAATGGGTTATACTGATCTTGAATCTTTGCTTGAGTCAATAGGCTATAAGAAAATAAACCCCAGCCAGATCATGTCAAAGGTTTTACCTCAAGAGGAAAAACAACAGGTTCAGATTAAAGAAGAAATTAAAAAGAATCAAAGAATAGACCAGGGAGTAAAAATTGATGGGGTGGATAATATCATGATCCGTTTTGCTAAATGTTGCCACCCGATTCCTGGAGATGAGATTGTCGGCTATGTTACCAGGGGAAGGGGTGTTACCATCCACCGTGTGGAATGTCCAAACCTGAAAAATATTGCAGGGGAAGAAGGACGTTTAATTAATGCAGAATGGGACAAAACTGAAAATAACTATTTTCCGGTAAAGATCAAGATTGTATCTGCCGATAGAAAGAATCTAATTTCAGATGTATCGATGATCCTGTCAAATTATAAAGCAATAATTCAACATATTGATGGTACAGCAAATAGAAATAGTATAGCGGTTATTCATCTAACCATCGAAGTAAGTACCGTTGATCATTTACAGGAAATCATGGCTCGTCTAAGGAGTCTAAAAGCTGTTAAGGAAGTAACTAGAATTGAAGGGGATTAGGTGATAAAGTATTATGAAAGCTGTGATTCAGAGGGTGGGCAAGGCTTCGGTAAAAGTGAACCATCAGGAAATTGCCAGTATTGGCAAAGGTCTTCTTGTTTTATTGGGAGTAAAGAAGGATGATACAGAGCGAGAGGCTGAACTGTTAGCCAAGAAGACAGTTAATTTAAGGATATTTGGTGACGATAAAGAAAAGATGAACCTTTCTTTGGCTGAGATTCACGGGAGCGCCCTGGTTGTTTCCCAGTTCACATTGTATGGAAATTGTAGAAAGGGAAGGAGACCAAGTTTTATTGATGCGGCATTACCTGATGAAGCTGATCAACTTTATCGGATGTATATTCAATATCTCAGGAAAGAAAACATTGACGTACAGGAAGGGCAATTTAGGGCAATGATGGAAGTAGAATTATTAAATGAAGGGCCGGTAACCATTATTCTGGATAGTGCTGAGTTAAAAAATGGATAAAAAAGCTGATTTAATGATCAGAAAAAAAATTTTAGGGCCACTCTTAACCAATTGTTATTTAATTGCCTGTAATGAGACCAAGGTGGCGATGGTTATCGATCCTGCTGTAGAAAATATTACCATGATCGATGAGCTTGAAAAGAACAGTTTATCACTTAAATATATTATGAATACCCATGGTCATTACGATCATATTGGCGGGAATAAGATGCTAAAAGAAAGGTACTCAGCTGCTCAATTATTGATTCATCGCTTAGATGCAGAAATGTTGACAAATCCCATCAAGAATCTGTCTTTTTATACGGGGAATCCCGTTCAATCACCTCCTCCGGATAATTTTTTAGAAGAGGGAATAGATATTCAATTAGGAATGCATAAAGTTTCTATTTTTTATACCCCAGGACACTCTCCTGGAAGTGTGTCAATCAAGATCGATGGAAAATTTTTTAGTGGGGATACTCTTTTTGCAAACGGTATTGGAAGAACAGATTTTCCAGGTGGCTCAATAGATCAAATCATTTGTTCTATCAAGGAAAAAATTGTCATTTTTGGAGCCTCTTGTGAAATATTACCTGGTCATGGTCCTTCCACAACCATTCAAAGAGAAGTTAAAAATAATCCCTGGCTTCAATAATTCCAAAAAACAGTAAGATTTTTTACAGGAGGATATTCATGCAATACGATATTAAAAATATTCAGCTGGCAGATAAAGGTTTGAAAAGAATAAAGTGGGCACAGAATCAAATGCTGGTTTTAGAAATCATTAGAAAAAGATTTGAAAAGGAAAAACCTCTCAATGGAGTAAAGCTATCGGCTTGCCTTCATGTTACTACAGAAACAGCAAATCTGATGATTACTTTAAAAGCAGGTGGTGCAGAGGTTTCTCTTTGTGCATCCAACCCATTAAGTACGCAGGACGATGTGGCTTCATCACTAGTAAAGGATTTCGGAATTCCTGTTTTTGCTATCCGGGGAATTAATAAAGAGGGGTATTATAGACATATTCAAAGTACATTGAATATCAATCCCCATATTACCATGGATGATGGTGCTGATTTGGTGTCAATGATCCATTCTAATTTTCAAGGTTTGGTTGATCATATTATTGGTGGTACCGAGGAGACAACGACAGGAGTGATTCGATTGAGGAGTATGCAGGCAGAGGGGGCTTTAAAGTACCCGATCATTGCAGTGAATGATGCCTTAACAAAGCATTTATTTGACAACCGTTATGGGACCGGGCAAAGCACCATAGACGGACTGTTAAGAGCCACGAATATACTATTGGCAGGTAAAATTGTGGTTATCTGCGGCTATGGGTGGTGTGCAAGAGGCCTTGCTGATCGAGTTAGAGGTATGGGTGCACGCGTCGTCATAACCGAAATTGATCCAATCAAAGCACTAGAAGCGGTTATGGATGGCTTTCAAGTGAGTCCAATTCGTAGTGCTGCCAGGATAGGAGATATCTTTATTACTTTAACTGGGGATAAAAATGTCATTGCGAAAAAAGAATTTTTATTAATGAAAGATGGTGCCATTCTTGCGAATTCTGGACATTTTAATGTTGAAATAGATATTCCTTCTTTGGAAAAATTGGCGATTCACAAAGAGGTCGTTAGGGATAATGTAGTTTCCTATTCCTTGGAAAATAAAAAAATCTATTTACTTGCAGAAGGTAGATTACTGAATTTGGCAGCTGCAGAAGGACATCCTGCCAGTGTGATGGACATGAGTTTTGCTAACCAGGCTTTATCTGTTGAATACCTTATTAAAAATGGTTCAACTTTATTGAACGAAGTCTATTCTGTGCCTAGGAATATTGATCGGGAAATTGCCTATCTTAAACTGAAAAGCATGAGGATAAAGATTGATCAATTAACTCCCGAGCAAAAAAAATATCTGAAAAGTTGGCAGGAGGGTACATAGTTAGTATTTAAATATTTTTTAGATTAGAAAGGTATTTCCCAGTGGATAACCATAATGGTTATTTAGATTATTTAAAAGAAGGAATTCTCAACTTACTTTACCCTTTTAGCTGCGAGAACTGTGGAAAAGAAATTAAAGAATCAAAAGGATATGCAATTTGTGAGAATTGCATGAAGCAGATCAAGATAATTTCTTACCCATACTGTTACCGATGCGGCAAGCCTTTGTCATCTATGGTTTCTTTTGAGGATAAAGTAATTTGCTCGGAGTGTGCTCGCAAGAAATCTTTTTTCTATTTTGTTCGCTCAGTTACGTATTATCAAGGAGTCATGCGAAAATGTATCCATTTACTAAAATATAAAAAACAGGTAAAATTAATTCAACCATTGGGTAAAATCATGGTCGATTATTTAAATAAGAATCACGACATTAATATCCAGGAAATAGACTTAGTTATCCCTGTACCTCTATTTAAGGATGATTTTGCAAAAAGAGGTTTTAACCAAAGTAGTTTATTGGCTGGATATATTGCTGATTATTTTTCTATTTCTTTTTCTGAAGATTTATTAATAAAGAATAAAGAGAATTTGTCCCAGGTAGGTTTATCTAAAAGTGAGAGAAAGGATAATGTGAAACATATCTATTCGATTAATTCGTCACGTAGTATAGATCACCAAAGTATTCTTTTAATTGATGATATTTATACCACTGGAGCAACAGTTGAAGCTTGCTGCAAGGAATTAATAAAAACCGGAGTAAGAAATATCTTTGTGTTAACTTTGGCAAGAGGAATTTGAACTATTCCCCTCCTTAGAGCTGTGGTTGAAAGTCGATGCCAGCCGCAGGCAAAACGATCCACGTAAGGTAACGATGTTTAGTTACTGAGCATGGTGCGGTTTCGGAGTTAGTCCTGCCTTGTCATTTTTGTGATAGGAGAAGAGTAGTAGTGAAAAGATAGCGAGGCTCTCAGCAGGCGAGTGTGGGGGAAAAGACCAGGTCAGTCTAAGGAGGGGTATTACTGATTGATTATTTTGTGAAAATGAATAATATATTGGAAAAAATGGCTGAAACAGTGCTATGATAATAAAGTAAATGTTTTAAGGCTCAAATTCTGATTATTATTCAAAAAGTTTGATAATCATTGTAAAATAAATATACAAAAAGGGAATAAATAAAACATAGATATCAAATAATAATATAAAATGGTTGATGATATAATTGGGAAATAACTTGAGTTCAAAATGTTTTATCGTTTTTATAGGCATTTCTCTATTAGAAGGTTACAATTTGTGTTATCCTATCTTAAATTAGAAATAGGAGGTGTGCAGTATGAAATTAACTATAAAGGGTAAACATTTAGATGTTACAAGTTCCATTGAAAGCTATATTCAGAAAAAGATGGAAAAATTGGACAAATACTTTGACCAGATCAAAGATGCAACTGCTACCGTAAGCATAGAGAAGAATAGGCACATATTTGAAGTTACCTTACAAGCCAAGAGGGCAATCATCAGAGCAGAGGAAGAGAGTGACGATATGTATGCCTCGATTGATAGAGTGATTGAAAAACTAGAAAGGCAAATCATTAAGTATAAAGAGAAGCTTTATACCAAATCTACAAGTGACCATGATTTGTTAAAAGATGCGATTATTTCTGAAAGTAAAGAAAGCGATATAGATTTAAAATTAGATCATGATGTTAAAATCGTAAAAACAAAAAAATTTGTCATCAAACCAATGTCTCCGGAGGAAGCTAGCCTGCAGATGGAATTGCTTGGCCATAGCTTTTATGTTTTTAACAATGAAGTCACCAATCAAATTAACGTGATTTATAGGAGGAAAGACGGTAATTTAGGGTTAATTGAACCCGAAGTCTAAAAGGAAAGAAGTGATTTAATGGGCAATATTCCGGTCAATGATTTTAGGAATTTTATTATTTCACCTCGGTTTGCAACCAAAATTGAGGAAATCGAAAAATCAATCAACAAATTAAATGGTGTATTATTTTCAAAGATAGTATTGGCTGAAGATCAAGAGATTAAGGAAGTCCATGTCATTACGAAAGATTTTTGCAGTCCAAAAAAAATAACGCGAGACATTGAGTCATTATTGATTGCGAAACATAATATATCCGTTGATTATCGTAAAATTAGCATTGCTCAGGTGAAAGATGAAAAAGATTATTCTCACCGCTTGTTATTTTCCGATATTTCGGTATCATCTAGTGATGAGAATTTACAGGTTATTGTAAAATTAGAAAATAATCATCAGACTTTTGAGGGTAGAATCAATTGTGCCAATTGGGTTAAGAATAGGGAATATATCATTGCCCGAGCAGCACTAGATGCGATTTCTTCCTACTTGAATGGTAAAGTATTTTTTCAGGTAGATGAAATAAGAAAGCTAAAGCTGGATAGCAAGGAGGTCGTTTTGATTTCCGTAAACCTAATCAATTCACAGGGAAAGGAGAATTTGGTTGGTGCTGCTTTGGTTGGGGATGATCCTAACGAAACTGTCGTTTGTGCCATACTCAAAGCAGTCAATAGAAGAATTTTAGTTAAATGATCAAATAGAAAGATTATTTATCAAGATAAATCATATGGATAGGTCGGTGATTCTTAGATAAAAACCATTTAATGAGGAAGTAATCCGTAGCAAAAAAGCTTTTCTACCGAGCGAAGCGAAGCGGTTTTTGCTTGTTCCAAAGAACAAAGAAAAACCGTGGAGGTGCGATATGAAAATTAATAAAGCTAAATTAATCAGCTTTTTAATTAGTGTCATGGCCTTGCTACTGGCCGGTGGCGCAAGATTTAGATGGTAAACACCTAAGGATTACCGGCCTATCTTTTTAGAGTATGTGGGAGAGAATCTTTTGACAAAACAGCTTAAATTATATGTATTAATCATTTCTTTTTTAGCCATTGCTCTTTTTATTTACCTGATTCCAACAATTCCTCATTTTACTGATATTTGGGTTTCGTTGCTGTTTTTCATTGTTGTTTTAATCTTGGCAGAATTTTTTCCCGTATCTCTTCCCGCAGGTGGAGAAATCACCATTTCATTCCCAATTGATTTTGTGATAATACTTATCTATGGTCCCGGGATGGCCATGATTGTTTCAGCAGTGAGTTCCTTTGGAATGCTTTTTGGAAAAACCAATAGAAATATAGAAAGGGTTTTATTTAATGCTTCTCAATTTTCTCTTGCATCAGGATTAGCAGGTGTGATATATCAAGGTGCCGGTGGAGTGATAGGAACACAAAATTTATTAAAATTTATAATGCCTGCAGCCTTATGCGCTTTAACATATTGCGTAGTCAACTCTTTTCTTGTAGCAGGAGTCATTTCCCTGGATTCAGGAATGAGTATTTCTAAGGTGTATCGAATGAACATTCGAGAAGTTATTCCAAGTTATCTGGCGGAAGCACCCCTGGGATTTATCATGGCTATTATCTACATAGAAGTCGGCATTCTAGGTATTTTGTTATTTTTCTTTCCCTTGCTATTAGCTAGACAATCCTTTGAGCTATATACTAAAATGCGTAAAATGTATATCGATACGATCAAGACATTGGCAGCAACTATAGATGCAAAGGACCCCTATACTCATGGCCACTCGGAAAGAGTTTCCCAGATGGCCGTGAAATTGGCTAAAAAGCTAGGCTATGCAGAAAACGAGATTGAATATATAGAATATGCAGCTATCTTGCATGATATTGGTAAAATTGGAATAGGAGATCATATCTTGGGGAAAACAGATCGATTAACTGATGAAGAATATGAAATAATAAAAAAGCATCCGGTCATCGGAGCGAATATTATCGAATCGATCGAGTTTTTAAAAAAATGCTCCAAAACCGTACTGCACCATCATGAACATTTTGATGGTAGAGGATATCCGGATGGATTGAAAGGAGAAGATATCCCCAAAACTGCTCGATTGTTGACTATTGTAGATTCTTATGATGCAATGAATTCTGATCGTCCTTATCGAACGAGATTATCGAAAGAGGCAATCTTAAATGAATTAGAAAATGAAGCTGGGAAACAATTTGACCCTGAAATGGTAAAAATGTTTATTTCTATGTTAAAAGAGAAGGAAATTTGAAGATGTTGTATTTAATGATTCTGATCGTTGCCATGATTATAGGGCTTTTAAGGGGTGGTGAATTAAATAGCTTGTATCGTATTTCTATCGAAGGTGTTTCTTTATTTGCGGCTGCTCTTATTCTTAGGATTTCAATATGGTTTGTGGAGTATACGAAACTGTCCTTCTTTTTCCCCTATGTCACCATAATCATCATGATATCCTATTTTCTATTAATTTTTGCATCGATCAAAAATATGAAGTTACCTGGCTTTAAATACATTACTCTTGGCATCTTACTGAATTCATTTGTCATTCTGGCAAATCAGGGAAAGATGCCTGTGTTGATTAATCAGGGATTGGCTCAGCATATCAACCCAAACACCCTAATGGAAAACAGCAGAAGCATGATTCATTATCTAAAAAACGGAGGTACATTATTTGCCTTTTTAGGAGATGTCCTTCCTTTACCTAATCCGTTTCCGGAGAATGCTATTTTAAGTGTAGGGGATATTTTGATATTTGTTGGTATACTGATCTTTGTTCAAAAGACTATGTTAAGGGAAAAGGGCCAGAAGCCAGAGACTATTGAATAGCAAAGAAATGTTATCTAGAATGATAAAATGATGCCTGTATGTTTTGCTAAGCAAGGAAGGGATATTTCAATCATGATAAATCTTGTTAAGAAATTGTTTGGTGATTCAAATAAAAGAGAATTAGATAAAGCAGAAATTATTGTAGGCCAGATTAATCAGCTGGGTAAGGAAATTGAAAATTTATCAGATAATGACTTGAGAAGTAAGACAGAAAATTTTAAGAAAAGGATTCAGGGTGGTATTACATTGGATGAAATACTGCCAGAGACCTTTGCTGTAGTTAGGGAAGCTGCAAAAAGAACGATTAATATGCGTCATTTTGATGTGCAGCTTATCGGTGGTATCGTATTGCATCAGGGGAAAATTGCAGAGATGGCTACCGGTGAAGGAAAGACGCTGGTCGCAACACTGCCCGCTTACTTAAATACCTTAGCAGGCAGTAGCGTTCATATTGTGACTGTGAATGATTATCTGGCAAAGAGAGATCGATTTTGGATGGGTCCTATTTATGAATTTTTGGGTTTAAATGTCGGTCTGATTTTACACGATATGAATACCGAGCAAAGGAAGAAGGCCTATCAAGCAGATGTTGTTTATGGAACGAACAATGAGTACGGATTTGATTATTTAAGAGACAATATGAGCATTCAACCAGAAGATATTGTTCAAAATAAACATGATTTTGGTATTATTGACGAAGTTGATAGTATTTTAATTGATGAAGCAAGAACTCCCTTAATTATTTCAGGCCCTACGGAAGAGTCTACGCAGAAGTACTTTCAGATTGATAAATTGGTTTACCAGTTAAAAGAAGAAGCAGATTTCAAAATCAACGAAAAGGAGAGAACAGTTTTTTTAACTGAACAAGGGATAGCAAAAATGGAAAAGCTACTCAGCGTTGACAATTTATACACACACAATAATATGCATTTGCAGCATCATATCATTCAAGCCCTCCGTGCTCATAAGCTTTTCAAAAGAGATGTTGATTATGTCGTCAAGGATGGAGAAGTCATCATTGTGGATGAATTTACCGGTCGTTTAATGTTCGGAAGAAGGTATAGCGATGGTTTGCATCAGGCAATTGAGGCCAAAGAAAATGTGACCATCGCCCGTGAGAGCCAGACATTAGCCACCATCACCTTTCAAAACTTTTTTAGATTGTATCACAAGTTAGCAGGAATGACTGGAACGGCAAAAACCGAGGAAGAGGAATTTATAGAAATCTATAATTTGCCGGTTGTAGTTAT
>JAFGSC010000197.1 GCA_016934875.1 Candidatus Atribacteria bacterium | reverse complement strand
GTTCCCATAGCCGCTACGCTCAAGGTAATTATTACTCGATATATAGCCCAGGAGGAGAAAGAAGTTTGATAGCAAAAAGAAAGATTCCCTTTTTGATTATTCTACCCATTTATCTAATTTTGTTAAGCTCTTTTTGTCTGGCAGGACAGGAAGAAGTCGCGGTATGGATCGACAACGATCCATTGAAAACTGAAACATCTCCTGTTTTAATGAATGGTCGGATATTTCTTCCGGCAAGAGACATTGTTGAAGCCCTTGGTGGAAGAATCACTTGGTTTCCGGCTTTGAAATTATTAAACATCAACCTAAATAACCAAGAGATAAGCGTAGTCATCGATGTGAATGAAGCGGAAATCAATGGTAAAAAAATATCCTTAGAGACTGCACCGATGATGATCTACAACAGAGTCATGATTCCCATAGAAATTATTCAATTATTGATGGAAGTCGAAACTGAGTGGGACAGCAATTCCAAAGAACTGAATATCATTCGCAAAAGGCCTTTTATAAGCAGTATTCGAAGCTATACTCATCCTGATAAAACAAGAATTGTTATCGACGTAACTGAACAGACTCGCTACCAAGTGATCACTCTAAGCAATCCGGATCGAATTGTTGTTGATTTGGATGCCTCTATCAGTAAATTAAAGCCAGAACAAAAGGAAATTCTGATCGATGATTCATTGGTTGACAAGGTTAGAGCAGGCTTGTTTAACCCTGAGACAGTTCGAGTAGTCTTGGATTTAAAAAGTAAATATGAATATCAGGTATTTGAATTGGCTGCTCCTCAGCGCGTTGTCGTTGATATTTTTATGCCCCAAGGCCAACAAGCTGTTATTCCTGAAGTGATTAAGGACACAACAACTAAGGAGCCTATGGAAAAAGAAAAAATTGTTGTTGTTATTGATCCCGGGCATGGAGGGAAAGACCCTGGTGCTATCGGGGTAGGAGGAACAAAAGAAAAAGATGTTGTTTTGGATATTGCCTTGAAGCTAAAGAAATTATTGCAGGATAACAACATCACTGTCTATTTAACTAGAGATAAAGACATTGATGTCCCCTTAGAAAATAGACCCTTAGTTGCCTTACAGAAAGAAGCATCTATTTTCATCAGTATCCATGTAAATTCTATTCTTAGAAAAGGATCTACCTCTGCAGGAGGAATAGAGACTTATGTTTTAAATTCTCGCTATATTGGAGCTTCTGCAAAAGATGTAGCTGATCGGGAAAATAAAGCAAGCCAGTATCATAATTATGAGGACGATTTGCTGAATCAAATTATTGCTGATTTGGAAGAAAGTGCCAGTATCAACTTTAGCTTGGACTTTGCAGATGTCGTTCAGAGAAAATTAATTCAGAATAGCGGATTAGAAAACCGAGGGGTAAAACAAGCTCCTTTTATTGTTTTAAAAGGAGTCAATATGGCTGCGGTATTGATTGAGGTTGGGTTTGTATCAAATCCCAATGAAGAAAAATTATTAAAGACTCAGGAATTTAGAGCGAAAATAGCCCAAGCACTGTATCAATCAGTTACGGAATATATGAAAAATATGCCTGAGAGCATTTAAAAGGTGCAACGATGGCTAGAAGAAAAAAGAAACAAAACATTTCGAAAAATTTTTTGAATGTGATCATCTTTTTAATATTACTTTTTATCATTTTCTTTTTAATCCAGAAATTTATTATTCCTTTATGGAAGGACCAACAATTCACCGAGACAATTCCGGAAGATAGAGAGGAACCGTCGATTGAAGAAGTCGAACCAGAAGCATTTGAAAAGGTTGAAATACCTCTTTATTTTTCTGATGAAGATGCCAGGCATCTCATTCCTGAATACCGAGAAATGGAAAAACGAAGTGATTTGGTAAAAAATACCATTGTTGAGCTCATTAAAGGTCCAAGCAACCAAAACCTTTATCCTACGATACCCAACACAACAAAAGTGAATGCACTGTATGTTCAAGAAGGGATTGCCTATATTGACCTTTCATCAGAGGTCGTTCGTGATCATCCTGGAGGAAGTACGGGAGAATTATTAACAATCTATTCCCTGGTATTGACTTTGACTTCTTTTCCAGGAATTGATAAAGTTCAAATACTCATTGATGGTAATAGTGGAGAGACGTTGGTCGGACATGTAGATATTAGCGTTCCATTGGAAAGGGACGAGGAGTGGTTGAGTAATTGAAAACTAGCCGAATAACAACTTTGAATGGATTGTATTCTAAAAATGGCCAAAAAAGAACGTTTAGATAAACTTTTAATCGATAGAAAAGTCATTGGTTCTAGGGAAAAAGCCCAGAGATTGATCATGGCGAATCTGGTTTTGGTAAACGGTGTAAAAGTCAATAAAGTAGGCACGAAATGTGATGTAGACAGTGAAATCCTTATTCAAGAAAATAATGATCGCTATGTGAGTAGGGGTGGTAGAAAGCTTGAAAAAGCCTTGAATTATTTCCATATAGATGTCAAGGGATATACGGTCATTGATGTTGGTGCCTCTACCGGAGGATTTACAGATTGTCTATTACAGAATGAAGCATCCAAAATATACTGTATTGATGTAGGATATGGTCAGCTTGATTGGAACTTACGAAATGATAACAGAATTGTGAATATGGAAAAGACAAATATCAGATACCTTAAGAGAGATCAATTGACTGTTCAATTTGACTTGGCTACGATCGATGTTTCTTTTATTTCGTTGACGAAAGTGCTGCCCGTGGTTAAAGATTTTTTAAAGGAGAATGGGAAGGTAGTTGCGTTAGTCAAACCGCAATTTGAAGCGGGAAGGGAAAATATTGAGAAGGGTGGACTGGTTAAGAACCCCGAGATCCATGTTGATGTTCTTGAAAAATTACTTGAAGCAATTAGAAAGTACTATCGAATGATAGACATGACCTTTTCACCGATCAAGAATTCTCCGGGAAATATTGAATATTTGATTTATTTGGCCGAAAATAATCAGGATGATCAATGGTCAGTT
>JAFGSC010000022.1 GCA_016934875.1 Candidatus Atribacteria bacterium | reverse complement strand
TCTGTACTTTAAACCGCTTGCCGGCCTGTAAAAAGAGCCCAATTTATGTTGCCGAACAAAATATTTCACCCTTCTTGCTGCTGAATACAGTTGATCCTTTTTGTACATCATCAAAATTTTGTCCAGTGATAACGGTTCAAAATCAAGCATTGTTCTATGGTCCGGCAACAAATTCTCAGTGCCTTCTTCGGAACAGATTTTCGATTCAATACTGGTTCCAGCGTTTTTGGGGATATGAATGAATATGCATCTGAATCTATCAGAAATCATAGTATAGCCTTTTTAATTAAATTTGTTTGGAGCGATTTGACAAATTTGTATAAATAGCTTCATATCCACGAGCCATTTTATGGTTGGAAAAGTGTTCTGCTACAAAATCCCTTCCTTTGCTGCCGATATGAACATAGTTATTGCGCAAATAATGAATCGCTTCGGCCATGCCATTTGTGTCACCGGGGTTGATCAACGTGCCAGATGGACAATCAGTCAGGATTTCTCTCAACCCTTGAACACCGAAGGCCACCACTGGGATATTCATGGCAAGGGCTTCAAGAGCGCTCAAGCCCAAAGACTCCAATCGTGAAGGAACAAGCAACAAATCTATTTTTCTCAAAAAACTTTTTACATCCTCAAGCCACCCAAGAAAAACAAAATGGCTATTTACCTCTAAATCTTTGCACAGTTTTTCAACTTTTTTTCGATCCTTACCATCACCTGCTATGAGCATTTTAAATTTAAAGCTATATCTATCTATTAGGTGTTTGGCCACCAGAGGAAGATAGTCCACCCCTTTATATGCATTTATAATCCGTCCAATGAAACCTATGGTCAAAGGTTCAACATTCGACTGTCGATCCGTATCCGGAATAAACTGGTCTAGATCTATACCAAGATGTACAACTTTAATCTTTGATTCGGAAAGATGAAATACAGATCTGAGCGCCTCTGCACTGGCCAATGAATTTGCGGCAATAAAATCACAAGAACCAAAATCAAATCTCTCAATATGCTTACGCCACTTTTCCCCGATTCCAAATGAACGCTGTAAAGCACTCCCATGTTCAGTGGCAAGCACCGGCCTTTGGATAAAAAACTTAATGAATGGTCGTGTTAAAGGGGGGATAATGTGATCATGAACAACATGCGGATTAAATTCTTTTAGCTTTTTTATCAATCGAACCCTTCCGATAAGATCAAACCCATTTTTCCAATTCAGAAATTCCGTCTTAAATCCAAAGGATTCTATTTGTTTAGCAAAATAACCAGGTACACCGGAAAGATAATAAAACCTCATATCAAAAGAGCTCTGATCCAGAGCAGCAGCCAAATCGCACAGCGACCTTTCCGCCCCACCAATAGCATCTTTCCAAATAATCGTAGCGATTCTCATTCTGCCTGCCATCAATAAAGTTCCTTAACACAATCCAAAAGATGTTTAAAATGACTTGTCCAGGAAAATTCTTCAGTTGCCTGTATCTGATCTGTTCTTATCTAATAGATCTTGTTGCTCTTGATCAGTTTTTATAATAATTGACTTCATATTATTTCCTTCAATATTTCAATTCTATTCGAAGTATAATGCTGTTCAAGATAATCTGCGTTTCTTCTTATCGGCTGGGGTGAATTCAATGCAATATTCAATTGCTTTTTAAAATCATCATAAGACTCTATTGAAGGGCATATCGTTTCTAAATTGAAATAATCTGTGTCTTCATTTTTCGGGTATCTTGCTATTACATGGCAACCTGCTGATAATATTTCAAACAATCTGGGAGTAACAGGATTAAATCCATTTGTTCTTATCATACCCTCGTCCATTCCAGGTGTCGCATAAAAGGCTACTTTTGCCGATCTGATGAGACTTATATATTTTTCTCTTGAATGAACTTTTATAGCTCGCCCCCCTCTATTGCTAACGTAGTAAAGTTCTCCCTCTTTTTGAATCTGATACAGAAATTCTATTCCTGGATATTCTGTTTCATAATTTTTTAGAAAGTTCCATAGAACAGAATTTGCTCGTCCTGCTAGTACCATATCATATCTTTTTTTAAATATTTTATCATATGAGAGTTTATAAAATGAAGGCAGACTCATTGGAAAATGAACCAAATTATTCATATTATGATTATATTTCAGATAATTAATTACTTCCAGGCTTGTAATCAATATATATGGGCATTTGCAATATAAACTTCTGAACTGCTCACAATTCGATTTCGCCCAAAAATCGACTATTACAGGAATTACATTTCCTCTATTTGAAAAATCCCTAAAACTCTTTGGATACATTTGAAAGTAGATTGAATGCTCAGCTTTATCATTAAAAATCTCATATAGATACTCGAATAATATTCCATTAAATAATTTATTATCAATGCTTTTGCATCTTTTGAATAAACTGTTATTTGATACTGGGCTATCAATTATAGGAATATTTAGCGAATGAGATATCTCATCCTCCCATTCATAAACTATATGCCAGCTTGGCCACTTCTGATAATGTCTATCTGAAAGAATTTTGGAAAAGAGCATAGCTAAAAATACTTAATATCGTGCGTCCTTAAATGACTGATATAATGCTACGAACAGATTCTTGCATCGATCCCATTTTCGTCAGCTTAACCCTTGTTTTTGTGAAGAGATATCTCTTTTCTCAAGTCTTTAAACAGCATATATTTTTTTGAGACCTTAGGATGATTCAAGAAGAAGTTTAGTCCCATAAAAAAGACGTAAAAACCAAACCATATCTTAGGGACTAGATATCCATAAAATTCACTAATCCATTCTCCTTTTGCTTTCTTTAAAAAATACTTGTTGCCATAAAAAGAAAAGATAATACTTTTTTCAATTCTGTTTCGAGTGCTCTGCCCGCCTAAGTGAATAATCGGTGACACAGGAGCATAATATACCCAATAGCCTTCATCACGCATTCTGAAACACAAATCACAATCTTCAGAAAACATAAAAATATTATCGTCAAAAAGCCCATGCCTCTTAATCCATTCATTGCGAATAAGCATATAGCAACCTGAAACCCAGTCGACTTTCCTTGCAGATTGATGATCAAAATCAATCATATTGAATTTCCTAGAGATTGGATCCTTAAAGCTTTTGATGAGATTTACTGTATGCATTATCAGGGAGGTCCAAAAATTTATAAATTTTCGGCAAGAATACTGTATAGTTCTATCGGGATTAAGAACCATGCCACCAACAGCACCCGCGTTGGGATGCAATCGTGTAAAATTAACTAAGTCCCTTATGCCAGGTTCTAAAACAAGGGTGTCACTATTCAGCAGTATAATATATTCTCCCCGGCAGTGTTCCACTGCCAAATTATTTGCTTTTACAAAACCGAGATTGTCTTTACATTCAATTAGTTTTACGTGAGGAAAGTTACTTAGCACCATGGCTGTACTGCCATCGGTTGACCCATTATCCACAACCAACACCTCGAATGAAGGTTGATTTATATTTTGATAGATGGATTCTAAACACTGACGAAGTAATTCCCGTGTATTCCAATTAACGATGACAATAGAAACTTCAACTTTGGATTCTAATCTGTTGTTATCAGTTAGATGTTCCAACTAAGCTCCATCTAAATATTTTGTTGTATTTGTCTCGTAGCATAAACCGACTCTACTGCCGCCAGCAGAGTGGCAAAAAGAATAATACTTGGGAAATAAGTAAAATTTGGGAGGGTCACAAAAGAAATAACCGCTCCCCAAAACCATGCGAGTGCTCCAATTACCAGCGATTTTTCTACAATAGGTTTTAAAGCATGAATAATTTTCTTCATCCGCCTATGCACAACTACAACAAGAGAGACAAACCATGCAACTCCTAACATGCCAAAATTTATCAGTAAATTGAGGAGTCCCCAATCCACACTTGTCAATCCCCACCGTTCCGGTTTGTCTGCAATCATTTCGGGAACTTCATAAAATTGAGGAACGTACTTGGGGTGAAGGAATCCCGAACCTAACCAAAAATGATCCTTGAGAACAGCAAATCGATACTGACTCTCTTTCATACGATAACCAAAGGTACTCTCGTGCTTGATGATGTCTGATGGAATCGTGCCTATTTGATTAAACAGAAACCTCCAGCTAGAAGAACTTCTTGTTTCCGTAATGATAAAGCTCCCCATCATTAGGAGGAGAAACAGCGACAAAAAGAGACAAATAATTTTTAGCCTGATTTCCCGGGCTTTTTTGCTGAACAATATTGGGGAAATCATTGTTACGCACATGAATATCCAATTTGCTCGAGAAAAAGAAAAAAACCATGCCATACCCAATAATAAGGTAAGAGCAACAAGAAGCCTCCTATAAGGAAGCTTTCGGTTCATCGCTATAAGCCAAAATAGCATGCTATAGGAAATCGCAATAAGGTGGTTGCCCGGTATATACAAGCGATTGACATCAAACCCTCCCAAACTTTGGATTTTTAACTTGCTCTTCAAGTAAGAAGGGAGGAGAAAATCTTGCCCAAAAACCGTGGCTCCAATTATCAACAAAGCACCAGCAACTGAGATTACAAGAAATATTTTTAAAGAAAAAAATAGCTTCTTATCTTTATTCCAAAAGTACAGTGCAGGGAAAAAAAGCAAAAAAGCAAAGTAATCGCGTCCCGTTTGGATGGCAGAAACAAGAGAGACAGGATAGAGACATAGGGTATAAAGTATTTCAAAGATAGTTAAAAATACAATGGCAAGGATAACTATATTAAATGGTGTTTTTATTATCTTTCGCGAAGGTTTCACTAAGAGATGCAAAAAAAAGACAGAAAAAATCGAGACGTAAATAATATCTTTGAGCTTAAAAATACCTTTAATATGGCAAAATGTCTCTGGATTAAAAAAGCCAAAGCAACCTACCATTATTAACACCATAAAGGGAAAAATCGTATGAGGTTTCCAAAGCAATATTAGAAAAGCAGGAAGTGTGATAACACCGGAAAAGAACAGCAATTTAGATATACACTCCTATATTCGATTGCGCTTTATCTTTGATTTCGCTCTTTGAAAATGGAAATTTTACTATATATTGATCAGTAATTTCCGTTTAGAAAGTCGCATATGAAATTTAAAAAAAGTTAAGGATTCGAAAAGTTAACCGAAAATTACTGTTCCCGATCAAAAGATATCACAAAAAAAGTAGCTTAACACCTAGTTGGAAAATCGGGGTTCATTATAGAATTGCCACTTAGTCAGAATACCTTCGCACAAAATTATCCATGCATTTTCGTGCTATCTCTCTGGCTTTTAATTTTGCTTTTGAGGGAAATAGATTTACTTCAACAATTTTTTCGATTTGATTAACTGATGCCTCTATATTTAATTGCCCATTTCCCAGTTGCTCAATATCTATCATGCACTCCTGTAGATTTAATATTTCTAGCAAGCCTGAAATCTTATGTTCGTAAGATAAAGCAACAAAGGGAACCTCATTATTTATAGCAAATACTATTGAATGATAACGTGCGCCAATCATTAGCATTGCCATTGATATAATAGTTTGTTGTATATCAGAACTATATATATCCGGTATGATAATAATCCTCTTACTATTTATCCTATCTTTTAATTTCTTAAAATAAACTTCATCTCCCCGCAAATCCATCAACCAGTGTGAGAATGAGCGCTCGGTCGGATCTCTTAAAACAATCAAAACCTTTGCGCTTGGATTGAATTTATATATTTCTCTGGCGGCTACATGGCTATATAAATATCCATTGCTAATTTCACCAATAATTTTTTAATTCTCCCTTTCTCTAAAAAGCTGTAAATATTCGTCTTGATCTTCAATAAAGGAAATATGCTTTTTTTCTAAAATTGGTTGATTGAGATAGTTTTTAACATCAAAATGAACATTTTTCTTATAATATTCACCAAAATCTTTGCACCGGATGTCCTTGCAGAAATAATGTGGTTCCTTAATCGGACACATATAGATTTCAGGATGCTGATTCAGATAATTGTAAAAAGACGTGGTACCAGCCTTTGCTGCACCTACCAGGAAAAAATTAGGTATTGTCATTAAGCTGCAACCTGCTTAAATTAATTTAAAATATCTACTAATGAATGCTATTAAGTCTTTTTAGTAAAACGTGAAAACTGTTTCGCGCTACTTTTTGTGCTTTCTTTTGAGCAGCAGTAATCTCTTGAAGCTGTTCTTTTTTCCCACTTAAAATGTCGATCAATAATTCTTTTATATTAAACCTATCGCCTAAGAGATCTTCTATTCTTATAGAATATTTATCTAAATTGAGTATTCGTAACATATCTTCCATCTTATGTTCATAACTTAAACACAAAAATGGCGTTCGATTATTTATTGAAAAAATTATTTGATGCAACCTTGCAGCAATTGTAAAATCAGCTCCCTTAATAACTTTCTGATATAAATCAGGGTTTGGAATATCTTCCAAAATAATTATTCTTGAAGGATTTATAGATTTTTTTTTCAAATCGTTAAAATATAAAGAATCAATATTTTCCCTGTATAGATGAGGAAGCATAATAATACTTTTATCTGTATTTTTGATAATTGTATTTAATATCAAAATATATAACTTGGAAAATCTTTCAGTGGGATATTTTTTCAGTTTATAATGCCATTCGAATTTTGAAGGGGTAAACACAATATAATTATCACCAATCATTTTGCTTATTTTAGCTGAAATTACATAGTCTGGGATATTTGAAAAGACAACATCTATAGCAGGATAAAATGGCACTTTTACTTGCTGTGCATTTTGTTGGCTTTTCAAATCTCTTAAACCGTTGAATATAGATTTTTTCAAAAATTTAATTGCTTGTCTTTTGAAAATAAAATCAGTTAAAGTTTTATCTCGGAAATCACCCATTGAGCGAGAATATATCCCGAATTTTTTATTAAGTGCAATTAAAGTTGCCATTAACCATAAGTAATTCCATGATTTATATAGCCCTAACTCTAAACCGCCTGGCGAAAAAAGGATAAAATCAGCATTTGTTATATGTTTATATTTTTGTTTATTTGTAATGAATAATTTTATTTTAAGAAAATTCGGGCATAGAATTGTGAGAATCTTTTCAACCTTTGAAATTTTTGGAATATTTTTAATAATAGTAATGTCCTTTAATTTCAGAAACTCTGGATCAACCATGCAATTCTGTGGAAATGCTAATTCAACCTCATAGTTGCCATCAGCTTTAAATAAATTAACTAATGCTTTACATGCAGCTAAGTCACCAATATTATACATGGGTTGACCAACTATTTTAATTTTCTTCATTTTCATTTTTTTTAGTTAAGATTTTGGGAATTCTTAAATATCCTTTTAGAATTGAGTCGGTCTGAATTTTAAAGATTTCTCTGTATGGCTTAATTACCAAATGGGAAAAATAACCGGCTACTGCAAAAGTAACAATCGCCGTCCAGGCAGCACCAATTATTCCCCATTTGGGTATTACTACAAAATTAAGTATTACGTTAACGAGACACCCTATAATGTTTCTGATTACGGCAAATCTTTGTAAGTTTTGAATGATAATAATCTGACCGGACACTAACAAAAAAGACGCAAAAGCAGCTTTCCAAGCCATAATTTGTAATACGGGAATTGCCTCGTTATAGGCATGACCATAAAGTACAGTAATAATTATTTTGGCAGAGAGTGAAGTTGCCAAACTAAGGCCGATTGCACCCCACACCATCACATCCATAAACTGCTGTCTCTTCAATTCATAAAGTTTTTGATTTTCCTCTCTGGCCTGTACCAATAAAGGAGTAATCGTTTGGGCAATAATACCAGGAATAAAAATTATGAATTCAGCAAATTTGGCTGCTACCGCAAATTGACCAACTGCTTTATTGTCAATAATACTACGAATCATTATCTGATCAATTTTTTGATAAATTATAATGGCAGCGCCAGATAAAAGGAGCGGAAATGATTCTTTTATTTGATAAAAAGCTATTTCTTTCTTGAATGACCATGATTTTATATGGCTAACCTTTTTACGATATGAATAAATATAACCAGAGGCTATAATGAAAAAATCAAAGGTGCTGGAAATGATGAACCATTCCAATGGAGCTTTGACAAGCAACAATCCAATTTTTATTAGTGCCCCAATTATAGTACGGGTTATTTCTGTCTTTACTATATATTCATTAAAAACAATGGATGTAAAATAATTACGAATTATGGCAAATGTATTGAAAATGAGCGATAAAGAATAAACAATAATCATCCAAAATGTAAAATGATCTGGTTCAAAAAGAAGTAATGTAATAATAATTAGCAGAATAGTAGCTGTTGCAAAAAAAAACCTCAAATAAAGGGCTGTGCCAAGTATTTGTTCTTTTGGATATGATCTCCTTGCTAATTCACGCACCTCAATATTATCAAAACCAAACGTGGCCAATATACTAAAAAGAGCAACATAGCTAATTACATAATTCATCAAGCCATATTCTTCTGGCCCTAGATAACGGGCAACAAAAATGCCAACCAGGAGTCCACTAGAAATATTTACTACCTTTCCAACTACCGCCCAATAAATATTACTAAATATTTTCCGGCGATTCGTAGAAAAATTAAATTTATTAAAAATTTTGTTAATGATTTTCAATTTTATTCCACATCTGTCCTTTTGGACTGAGTATTAAAAGAAAAGAAGATCGGGGTCAAATCCTGAACAGTGAATATATTCTTATAAATCTGTCGCTGTATTCTTTTTTCATCTCCAAATCGGGAAAGTAATGGGTAATGGGTAATAGGTGATGGGCCAGGGGTTATAGGTTCTGACGGCGATGGCCGATGGTGAGAACCGGGACAGTCGCTTTCCTGTCCTGTATGCCGCACAGTAGTACCCTGTATTCTCCAATTCGATATCGCCAGAATCCGTCCCGGTCACCTCTAAACGGTTCTCCAAAATGGCGGGGGTTTTTGCATCCCTCGATCCTTTCGTTCAGGCAGCCTGAAATACGCTCTTAAACGGGCCGATCCAGTTTTCTCAATTGACGTTCAATAATGTCGCTGATTTCAACTGTCCATGCCAAGTTCTTTTCTAAATTGTTTCAGAGGGTTGCTGTCGCGGGATTGCGACCGGGCCTGTTTGAGCATGTCCAAATCCTCGTTATCCTCCAGCTATTGCAGGGTCGCTTCCCTTATTAGCGCTGCGGTTACTGCCAAGGGTTTTGGCAGATGGTTCTTGCAGATATCGTATACTATTTCATAATCGATCTGTTCGTAATGATGGGAAACAAGATCCCGGAACCTTGCGATCTTATTCCACTCGATATCAGCATAACGATACAAGATTGAAGGATTCTTTTTTTGGATTAGTTATACCGACTCACCAATGACCTGGAGCCGCATGGAAATTTATTCCAGAAGCGTAAATCCATCCGAGCTTTACACAAAGTCCTCAGATTTTCCGATCTTTGAAAATCACTCCTTAACAAGGCTAATGGAGGCCAGCATCAAATCCAGGATATCAACAATTTCTTCTTCAGACATATTTGATATCCCTCTCAATTCGTATTAAAAATCGATCACTCAGTCCCTTGCGTTTTCTAATAAGATCGACAGGTTTACGCAACCTGCTCTCCAAATAGATCTGAAGCCCTGCAAGAAAATCAAATCGAGCCTCAGTGA
>JAFGSC010000196.1 GCA_016934875.1 Candidatus Atribacteria bacterium | reverse complement strand
GATAATAGTGGCATCAGTGACCTGCCAGCTTAGAGTAGTGCTTTCCCCTTCAATAATGGTTGTCTCGTCAGCCGTAAAAGAATTGATAACCGGGCTGTTAGGGGTCACACCACCACAGGCTGACAGAATCACTAAGGATAGGATCATGAAAAACAATAAAAAATAATTTTCTTTTTCTTTCAGGATTCTTTTCATTTTCAGATACCTCTTTATATCTAAATTAACAATTAAGAAATAAGAATATAAAGTGACTATCACCTCCTAAAGAAATTAATATTAGGTGATGTGTAAGATATACAGTGAAGCGAAATGTTGCCAATGCAGGTTTTTTATCATTATACAACTCCTGAGATGGATTGACAATGATGGAGATGGTTATCTGATTAACAGGAATTAATAAGATTTCTTACTTGAAAATAGACCTACTACTTTAATATAAAAAAGTGAAATCCATATTTAGAGTTCTGCCTATGAATTTAGCAGGCTCCCCGGAAAGCACTATTTTCGTAACTTCTATTCAGATAATTAAATAAATTCTATCGTCATGCCATCATCCTGATTTTTTAGTTTTACCAAACCAGAAAAATCTTATTTTATTTTTATGAATATAAATCTAAACATTTATATTGCCATCTTTAAACAACCTATTTTATTTTTATTCCCAACACCAAAGTTGTTAAGTCATGGAGATTAAAAAGATTTACACCTTTTATCATCCTACTCAATGCTTTTTAATATAGATATGGGTCATCGTATATCCATATCTCATATTTCCCCAGCTTACAATTCCCTGTAGATTAGGCTCTAGTGCTTCTCCCTTGAGATAAGGTTTCCATACCGAAGAACGTAGTGCTTGAAAAGCAAATACTGCCGGGGATTCCTCGGCCAGGATGCTTTCTGCTTCTCGATAATTTTCTATCCTCTTCTCCCAATTTTGACTAGAGTCGGCTTCCCGGACGAGTCGATCGAACTCTGGATTAGACCACGCATGGCGACCACCGGTAAGAAAGAGATCCATGAAGTTACTCGGATCTACATAATCAAAACGATAAGTACATAGGAAAAAATTATGGGTACGTTGATTCAGGGCATCGGTATAGGTTTTCGCTTCTATAAATCGTGGTATAATATCAACCCCTAATACTTCTTTAAAATGAGCCTGCATATAGGTTGCAGCGGGGGTTTGCCAAGCAGTATACTGATCCGCTTGTCTTATCCACATTTCTAGTTTGGGGAACCCCTTTCCCTCTGGATACCCTGCTTCTGCTAAAAGCTTCCGGGCAAAATTTTTATTATATTCCAATATATTTTTTGCCCAAATAGGATCGTAACCAGGAAATCCTTTCATCAGTAACGAGTATTCCGGTATAGCCAAGTCTTTTAGCACTGTGGAACACATCTCTTCTCGATTTAGAGCATAATTAAAAGCTTGGCGTACTTTGATCTGATCAAAAGGAGGCTTTGTAGTATCAAATGAAAGGTAGTAAAGGAGAAACTGAGGCCATGAATATAACTGATCAGGAAGATTTTTTCGGACATAGGCTAACTGACCCGGATTAAGATCAGACCGATCAATTTCACCATTGAGATAAGCAGGAAATCCAATTTCTGGTTCAAAGGTTCCGTATTTTAAAATAATCTTTTGGAGATAAGGACTCCATTGCCCATGATAATAAGGATTTTGGATACAAGTAAGGTGGCTCCCTTTAACCCATTCAGAAACTTGAAAAGGACCATTACAAACCATAGTTTCAGCCCGGGTAGCATATTCATCTCCATATTTTTTAACTGCATGCTGAGGTACAGGATATAACCAGACTAAAACTCCCAAAAGATAGGGCTTGGGCACCTCAGTCGTAATCACAAGCGTATACTCATCTAAAGCCTTGATTCCCAGTTCCTTAACAGCTAATTCACCTTTTTCTACTTGATTCCAGTTTTTGATTCCTGCAGCAGACCTCCAGTACCAGCTAAAATCATAGCCCTGTTCTACTGCCCTGTGTAGAGCAAAGACATAATCCTGGGCAGTTACCGGTTCCCCGTCAGACCATTTCAATTCTCTTCTCAGATGGAATGTCCAATGAAGGCCATCCTCTGAAACTTCCCAACTTTCGACACCCAGTGGTACAACTTCAAGATCTTTATTGAATCCCATCAGTGATTCCTGCACAATATGAGCACCACCCTGCAGACAATTATAAATTGTCTTCATAAAATCAAGATAGGAACCGGATTCATTTTGGAGGGGATAATAGAGAATCTGATCAGGGGCGGCATCAGCAGGAAGGGCTTTTTCACTTGCAAAGACAAAAGTAGCGGATACTATTAATAAAGTCAAACAAATAAAAATAATGAATAGGCTTTTTTTAAACATCTACATCTCCTATCTTATTTCAATATACAGAAAATCTTATATCATTCATTCTATATATTAATTTTTACTATCACTTGTCTTTAATTTTTAGAATCATATAAAGCTAAAAAGTATCACTGTCATCTCACGGGATCATCCTGTTGATACACTTTGGAAACAAAATATCGTTCGAATCCGGAATACACAATATCTTTTAAAACACTGCTTTTCTTATTCCTGAAAACATTGGTGTTATTATTAATGATCAAGATAGGTGTCAAGTCATTTTTAAGCCATATAGTTATTTTTTCCAATATCCCGGCTCAATGTTCCAGTATTCACCTAATTTATAATCAAAAGATCGAGGATCATATTGACCCATCCCGCTAGTGGGATAGTTCGTTAACTCTCCAAAATAGATCTCTCCATTCATATTATATAAATCGACACGGATATAATCAAAGGGTTGAGATAGCTTCTCAGCTAATTCCATCATAGATAGATAATTTATTGGTCTTTGGATTTTTTTTCCTGGTGGGCAAGATGATGTTTTAATGGGTAATAAATTAAATTTTTCATCAAAATAACTTTTAGAAATTTCAGCCATTCTATCAAAAACTACACAAATTAATTTACATTTTCCATGAAACATATGAAATTTAAATTCTTTGGGAACCTTTCCATCCTCATCAATCAATAATTTTTCAATCACTATTTTTCTTTTGATAGACTTATACGCCCACTCCAGCTTATCAAGACCATACGGGGTTTTAAGCCATTTTAAACAGGTATTAACAATCTCAACCTGATTGAAACAACCATTTCTGATGATGATATTTAACCCGGAAGCATGATTCGGTTTTACAATAAATTCATCGGGTAATTCTTCGAACGGAATAGTCTTTGGCTCCTCGGTGACATATAGCAGTGGAACCAAAATGCTTTTGGTATTTTCCTCTCCCAATACCTGTTGGAGATAAAAACGGACTTGATATTTATCAGCAACAATGGGCAATAAGGGGTTACGATCATAAATTTTTTTCCAGACTATTTTTTCTTGAAAAGATTGTGGATTTTTTAGATTTAATTTATAACCTTGCCTGTGATAAAATCTTGTTTTTTCTAACTGGTAATTAGAGATCCGGTTGAGATAATAAAAAATATAAGTCCTGATTTGACAAATCATAGCGTATAGAGTATCATGATTTTTGATTATTTTTTTCCATCTTTGATATCGTACATTCATCTTCTAAACTCATCTTGATTATCGTTATTTTTATATAATACCATTGTATCTCATAAAAAAAATAGAGCGTAAAATAGAATCAACAAACTGACAAAAAATTCTGTTGATCCCCAACCATCATTTCAGGGGTAATTTCAATGTAATACCTATAAACATTGAACTTCTTCCTTAATAATCTTTTGGTGATTTTACTACAATAAACTGCTGTAAACTACAAATCCTCACGATTGGATCATAAAAAATTACACGATATGATAGCTATGAATATAAACAGTACAAATCTATGATAGAAATAGACTAGTTTTTTCATAACTTTTTTAAAGATAAACATGACACGAATAATCTATATCGATTGCCTAAAGTTTTAAGTTTATCAAATAAAATAGGTAGAACCTCTAAAACAAAAGTTCTACCTATGGTCCAGTCAGGCTCATCCTATCTATTGGGTGTTTTTAGAACTTTTTAGTAAAATGTTTTCATTTAATTTAAGTCAAATGGTAAACCCGACCGGAAATTAGTACACCTTAGTAGAAATGAAATTGATTTGAAAAATCCTTTTTTGTTTATAACAATAAAAAAAATTAGAAAAAGATTTTTGGTAAATATTTTTTATTCTTTCGTTTAACATTTTTCAGCTTCTGATATCTTCAATATTGTTTCAAGGATCAGTTCTGTACCCAACGCAATTTTTTCATAATCTGTCCATTCTTCAGGACAGTGACTTCTGCCATTTTTACTGGGTACAAATACCATCCCCACATTAGCTATTTCATTGATAAACATAGCATCATGCCCTGCTCCACTCGTCATTATTTTGTAATTTAAATTGAGTTCTTTTGCTTTACCTTCGAGGGCAGATATAATTTCTTTCGATAATGGGGTTGGTGTTTTTAATAATATTTTTTTAAGCTTAAATTCAAGCCCATTTTGACATCTTTCTTGAATAAACTGCTCAACATTATGGATAATATTCTGAACTTTCTGTTCGCTCCTTGACCTGGCTTCAAAGGTAAAATATACTCTGCCCGGCACGATATTCACTGCACCTGGAAAAACTTCCAATTTTCCAACAGTTGCAACAGTACCTTCTCCTGCTTCTATTGCCAACTGGTTAACATGCTGCACAACCATGCTTGCAAGAAG
>JAFGSC010000195.1 GCA_016934875.1 Candidatus Atribacteria bacterium | reverse complement strand
CAGCCAGAGTTTAAAGAAATTGATAAATTAAATTACCTGTTTGATTTTATTGAAGATGAAAAAAATCTGATACAGATTATTAAGAAATATCTTCTAAATAAGCAGCTGGATATTATTATCGGGAGTGAGTTGGAAGAAAAGGTGATGCAGGATTGTAGCGTTATTACCAGGCAATACTCTATCAAGGGTAAACCAATGGGTGTCATTGGCGTAGTTGGTCCGACCAGGATGAATTATCCAAGGTCAGTTTCGATACTGGATTTTATTGCCAGGAGAATAAGCAAAATATTATCAGAATAGAATCAATCAATAAATGTGATAGGAAAAAGTCAAAGAATGAAATGAAGTTTCACTGAAATTTAAGAGGCGGAGGTTGAAGGATGGATGGCAATCGAGAACAAGTTAATGATAATAGAGGATCAGAAATCGATTTGATAGAAAAATATAAAAAAATGAAAAAAAATGATTTGATAAACTCATGTTTATCGATGGAAGAGGAAATGGATAAAAAGAAATTTCAATTGGAAGAGCTTGAAAGAAAATTAAAAAATATAGAATACATTGAGAAAACATATCAAGATCAAATTATCAGGATGCAAGCTGACTTTGAAAATTACAAGAAAAGAGAGTCTAAAAAGAAACAGGAGTATATAGAATATGCCAACAAGGATTTGATTTGCCAACTCTTGTATGTGATTGATAATCTTGAAAGGGCGTCTTCCTATACGGATGAACAAAAACAAGACATCCATTCCGAAACAATTAAAGAAGGAATACAAAATACTTTAAAAGATTTTCGTAAGATCCTTGAAAAAGAAGGGCTTAAGCCAATTCAGTCGGTTGGCGAAAAGTTCGATCCTTATTGTCATGAGGCGGTTATGCAGGTTGAGTCAGATCAATATCCCGAAGATACTGTTGCTGAAGAAATTACGAAAGGATATTATCTGAAGTCAAAGGTCATCAGACCATCGATTGTAAAAGTATCGAAAGGATTAACAAAAAAAGAAAAAATAGCAGAAAATAAAGAGAATCAAAAATCAGAAAATAAAATGATATAAAAAATAATGATGAAAAATAAAGATATAAGGAGGAAAAAATTATGGCTAAAGCAATTGGCATAGATTTAGGAACTACAAATTCGGTTGTTGCCGTCATGGAAGGCGGAAAACCTGTTGTCATAGAAAACAAAGAAGGATCCAGGACAACCCCTTCAATTGTTGCTTTTACCAAAAAAGGTGAAAGGCTGATTGGGCTCTTAGCAAAAAGACAGGCAGTTACCAACCCTAAAAATACGATTTATTCTGTAAAAAGATTTATCGGAAGAAGATATCATGATCCGGAAGTTAATACGATTAAAAAAGTCCTTTCCTATGATATCGTTGAAGGTGAGCATACCAATGTGATGATTAAGGTAAAAGATAAATCGTACAGTCCACAGGAAATTTCTGCTATGATTTTGCAGAATTTAAAACAATCCGCCGAGGATCATCTTGGAGAAGAAGTGAAAGATGCTGTCATTACTGTGCCTGCGTATTTTAACGATAACCAAAGAGAGGCGACAAAGGCTGCCGGACGTATCGCCGGTTTGAACGTACTTAGAATTATCAATGAGCCTACTGCTGCTTCGTTAGCCTATGGATTGGATAAAAAGAAAAGTGAAAAAATTGCAGTGTTTGACTTAGGAGGGGGCACTTTTGACATATCGATCTTAGATATTGGCGAAGGGGTCTTCGAGGTTAAATCGACCAACGGTGATACTTTTCTTGGTGGAGATGACTTTGATCAAAGAGTGATTAACTGGTTGATTGAAAGTTTTCAAAAAGATCAGGGGATTGATTTAAGTAAGGATCAAATGGCATTACAAAGATTGAAGGAAGCTGGTGAAAAAGCTAAGTGCGAACTGTCTTCATCGATGGAGACTGAGATTAATTTACCTTTTATCACTGCGGACGCAAATGGACCAAAGCATTTAAATTATACTTTGACCAGGGCAAAGCTGGAACAATTAACGGATGACCTCTTAGAAAGGACCATCGGCCCTTGCAAAAAAGCACTGGAAGATTCCAAATTAAGTGTAGATGATATCGATGAGGTTATCTTGGTGGGTGGTCAGACGAGGATGCCCAAAGTTCACGAAATCGTTCAAAGAATTTTTGGAAAAGATCCTCATAAAGGGGTAAATCCGGATGAAGTTGTAGCCGTAGGAGCAGCGATTCAAGCTGGGAAATTGATGGGTGAGGTCAAAGACATTCAGTTATTGGATGTAACTCCGCTGTCTTTGGGAATTGAAACCCTGGGTGGTGTTGCTACACGATTAATTGAAAGAAATACAACGATTCCTGCTTCTAGAAAACAGATCTTTTCAACTGCAAGTGATAATCAGACCGCGGTCGATATCAATATCCTTCAGGGGGAGAGGCCTATGGCTAAAGATAATATCAGCCTAGGGCGTTTTCAGTTGGTTGGAATTCCACCTGCACCTCGAGGCTTACCTCAAATAGAAGTTTCTTTTGACATCGATGCGAATGGTATACTGAATGTTAAAGCACAAGATAAGGGAACTGGAAAAGAACAAAAAATTACCATTCGACACTCTAGCGGATTAAGCGAAGAGGAAATACAGAAGAAAATAAAGGAAGCCGAGCAATATGCTGAAGAGGATTTAAAACAAAAGGAAAAAATAGAATTGCATAATCAAGCGGATAACCTTATTTATTCGACTGAGAAAACATTAAAAGATGCCGCAGATAAAATTAGCGATAGTTCAAAAAAGGAAGTTAATGATAACATCAGTGAATTAAGAAAAGCTATGCAGGAAGATAATATTGATCGGATGAAAGATGGGATTGAAAAATTAACCAACTCTTCTCATAAACTAGCGGAAGAAATGTATAAACAAACATCTTCACAGGAACAAAAAGGAGAAGAGGCTCAAAGTACATCCTATTCTGAAAATCAATCAGAAGAACCGAAAGAATCCAAAGAAGAAGAAAAGGTTTTTGACGCTGAATACAAAGAAGAGAATGACGAAAATAATAAAAAATAAAGATGAATCAATTCCATGATTTGTGATATGATGTAAAATTATTATAGTACTTCCTGGGGCTATCATAATTCGGATAGTCTGAGGAAGTACTATAAGTTGTTTTTTTAGATTAGTTATAAAGGGGTTTACTGCTTTGGCTAAGAAAGATTTTTATGAAATACTTGGGGTAAGCAAAGATGCTAGCCAGGAGGAAATTAAAAAAGCGTTCCGTAAATTGGCTCTAAAGTACCATCCAGATGCTAACCCAAACAATAAAGAAGAAGCAGAGAAAAAATTTAAGGAAATCGGAGAGGCTTATGCAATTTTAAGCGACCCAGATAAGAAAGCAAGATACGACCAGTTTGGTACCGTTGATTCTGATGCTGGTGCTGGTTTTGATTTTAGAAATTTCTATGGCGAAGGGATGGATGATCTCGGTAACTTTAGTGATATTTTTGAGTCATTCTTTGGCGGAGGCTTTGGTGGAAGTTCAAGAAAAACTTACCGCAGGGAAAGGGCTAAAAAGGGCTCAAATTTAAGGTATAATCTAAATATTTCCCTAGAAGAAGCTGCTTTCGGCGCTGAAAAAAAGATAGAAGTACCTGTATGGGAGGATTGCAGTCATTGTCATGGAACTGGGGTCGAGCCTGGAACTTCCAAAAAGACATGTCCAGATTGTCACGGAACCGGTGAGATTAGAACAACACAAAATACTTTTTTTGGACAGTCAATCAATATCCAGACTTGCCCAAGATGCAAAGGGACGGGTTTCATTATTGAGCATCCCTGCAAGGTATGTCATGGAACGGGAAAAGTAAAAAAAACGAAAAGTATTACTGTAAAAATATTAGCAGGCGTAGAGACCGGACACAGGCTGAGACTTTCTGGCATGGGTGAACCAGGTGAAAACAGTGGTCCATCCGGTGATTTGTTCATTGTGATTTACGTTAAAGAACATCCCATATTCAAGAGAGATGGAGCTGATATTTTTTGTGAACATAAAATAAGTATACCCGTTGCTACCCTGGGTGGTGAAACGGTGGTTCCAACGTTGGAAGGCAATGTGAAAATGAAGATTCCTACCGGAACACAGAATAATACCATCTTTAGATTGAGGGGTAAAGGTGCTTATAAGCTTGGTACCAAGAATAGGGGAGACGAACAAGTCAAAATCATTGTTGATATTCCAAAAAATTTAAGCCAAAAAGCAAAGAAACTTCTTTACGAATATGCCCAGGAAACTGGTGAGGATACAGATAATCTGGGAGAGAAAACTATTTTTGAAAGAGTGAAAGAAACTTTTAATAAAATGTAGAGAAGTTTCTGAAAACTCATCATCCGGCATTGATTATATTGTAAGTAAATCTGATCACAGGTTCATTGATAGGATAAATTGAGTCAAATAGAAAAAATTGCCTTTAAAACAATCGGCTGTAAAGTCAATCAATACGAAACAGGTAGCCT